>NZ_JAHZBQ010000002.1:300000-582804 GCF_019423325.1 Campylobacter sp.
TTCAATGAAGCCTCCGTAACGTAAAAAACCCAAGTGAGCGTTGCGTAAAAAGAATCGGCTCAAACAAAGCCAATCTTGCAACTAGGAAAAATCTCTAGGTCGCAACCCGTAACTTTAAAAAAAGCTCGAGCCGAGCCGCGTCACACGAACCTCTCACGTCGTCGCTTATACAAATATGTTGAACCCTCATATAAAACGCTCTCGCTTCACCCAGGCTTGGGCAAAATTATAGTCAAAATTTGCTTAAACTATGGCAAAAGCGCCAGATCGACGCAGGATTTTATCGACCTTCTTTCGCAGATTATCGGCTCGCAAAACTCGCTCAAAACGCTCGCCGTCGTTCTACCGATACAGATCGCCTTGTAGCTCTCGTCCCAGCCGAAATTTGCGGTAAAGCCGCGGACGTTTTTAGGCGAGGTAAAAATCAGTGTGCTGCCTTGCGGCGGCTTTGCAGCGGCAGGCAGGCTGATAATGGAATTTTCGTAGGCGATCATGCTTTGCAGCCGCACGCCGGCGCTAGACAGGATCTGCTCCAGCTTTGATACCGTCTGCCTCGCGCGCAGATACAGCGCGTCTGCGCCTTGCAAGAGCGGCGCGATCTCCTCGGCAAACTCATTTCCGTGCCCGTGCTGCGCCGTATAAATGTCGCGAAATCCAAACTCGCGCGCAGCCGCCGCACACGGCTCGCCGATAGCGTAAACGGGCGTATCTAAATCAAGTGAAATTTCATTAAATTTTATCGCCGCCACCGCATTTTTGGATGTAAAAATTAGCGCGCCCGTCTGCGCAGGTAGGCTAAATTTGAGAAATTTTATCTCGCAGACCGCAAGCCGCCTCACCTGCGGATGATCAAATCTCGTATTAGACACCAAATATATCAAAACGCCCCCTCTAATTTTAATTTTATACAACTAGTATATTTCCATCTTTAAAAAGTTAATTATAGCGTTTGGTTGAAGATACTTTTGCGCTTTTATATCTTAGTTTCATATATTAAAGGCTTCTTTTACCTCCTAACCTCTTTTTTATAATTATTCTCCGATTTTCTACTTCATTATTTTTTCATAAAATAGAATAAAATTTTGCCTAACAATGGTAAAATTTCGAATCAACTTATTTTCCTTGCAAAATCTTTTTCAGTTATTCCTCTTTCTCGAATCTCAACTCTCTTGTTCTCGGGTGCTGAAGTTTCTATTTCTTCTTCGGTTCGATATTTTTTTCCAAAATAAATATCTTGCCAATAAGCAATCGTGTTTGCGTTTCTTCCATCAGATGTTCTTGTTATAGTTTTTTTAGTGCTAGGTTTTATTATTTTTACCTCATTACTCTCCAGTATAGATAACCTATCTTGAACACTACTAGCTTTCATTTTTAGTTTTGGAATTTCCAAAACTCCCAAGCTCTCGTTTGTGTCAGGATCAAAGATTTCATCATCTTTTTCAAAAATAATAAATATATCTCCAACTTTAACACCATCTAAATCGCCTTTGTTTATGGCCACTCTATGACTATCTATTATTTTTACAATTCGTGCTTCCATTATTAATTTTCTCCTTGTAAGTTTAAAAATTTTTTCGATATCACTTCTTCAATATCACTTTCTTTGAGTTGTAAACTAAAATACAAACTACTATTATACTGCTTTGGCAGAGGTTTATCAATTCGATACAAAATTTGAATATGGCATGTCTTATCATTGCCCTGTACATATTTTACAATGCCTATACCGACAAATACCTCAATATTTTCACTATCTATAAAGTAAAGCCTTATAATATCATTATAGGTTAATTTAATGGATGATTTATTTAAAAATAGCTCGTTGCCATCCACCTCTCTATGTAAGGGTCTAAGTTTAAGTTTTTTAATTAAGCTATAATCTGTCACATACTGCCTCATATTATACAAGTAACCAACAAGTATTGAGACTACGATTAGAAAAATGAAAATAAACAAAATAAGCCACTTAATACTTATTAAGTCGCCTACATTAACAAATAAAGTAACCATAGCTGATAAAGAACCAGATACGCCTATAATAATGGCAATTATATGTGCTTTGAGATACTCAAGCATCAGATACCTTTTTATAAAAATTTTATACTACTATATTTAAGCAAAATAATTCAAATTTTCAGCCACTCGTTTAAAATTTCAATCTGCGCCGCAACGCTCTCATTCGCCGTGCCTCCTTGCGACTTGCGCGCCTCTTTAGAGGCGTTTAGATCAAGAAATTTAACCGCACCCGCGTCCAAGCTTTCATCCACGCTTGCAAGCTGCTGCGCGTTTAGCTCGCTCAAATCTAGACCTAAATTTTCCGCATACGCCACGGCCTTGCCCGTGATGAAGTGCGCCTGGCGAAACGGCACGTTTTTCTCCCGCACGAGATAATCAGCCAGATCGGTCGCGCTCAGGTGCCCGCGCCTGGTCATCGCGAGCATATTTTGCTCGTTAAATTTAGCCGTTTTTAGCATCTGTTTTAAAATTTCAAGGCTCGCAAGCGCGGCGGCGACGCTATCAAAAACGCCCTCCTTGTCCTCCTGCATGTCCTTGTTGTATGCTAGCGGCAAGCCCTTCATCACCGTTAGCAGCGCGACGAGATTGCCGTTTACGCGCCCCGTTTTGCCGCGGATTAGCTCGGCGACGTCGGGGTTTTTCTTCTGCGGCATGATCGAGCTGCCCGTGCTGTACGCGTCGCTGATCGTCACAAATCCGAACTCCTGCGAGCTCCACAAGATGAGCTCCTCGCACAGGCGGGAGGCATGCGTCATCAGCACGCTTACGTTAAACAAAATCTCCAGCGCAAAATCGCGGTCGCTGACGCTATCCATCGCGTTTGGCGTCACTCCCGCAAAGCCTAGCTGCTGCGCGACCAGCTCGCGGTTTATAGGGTGCGGCGTGCCCGCAAGCGCGGCAGAGCCCAGCGGACAGAGGTTGTTTCGCTCGCGCGAGCTAGTAAAGCGCTCATAGTCGCGGCGAAACATAAACGCGTAAGCAAGCAAATGATAGGCAAGGCTAACGGGCTGAGCGTGCTGAAGGTGCGTGTAGCCGGGCATCAGCGTGTCCGCGTGCTTGCTAGCGATATCTCGCAGCGCGGCGACTAGCTCGCGAGTTTTTTCGGCGAGCGCGGCACCGCTTTTAAGCACGTAGAGGCGAAAATCAAGCGCGACCTGATCGTTTCTGCTGCGCGCGGTGTGCAGCCTGCCGCCAAGATCGCTTCCGATGAGCTCGCTTAGGCGCTTTTCGACCGCCATATGGATGTCCTCGTCGGCGGTTTTAAACTCAAATTTTCCGCTTTTTATCTCTTCAAACACGGCGTCAAGCCCTGCGACGATCTTTTCGCTCTCGTCAGGCTTTAAGATCCCGCAGGCGCCGAGCATTCTTGCATGTGCCTTGCTGCCTGCGATATCCTCCTGCCAAAGCGCCCTATCAAAGCCGATCGAGGCGTTAAACTCCTCCAAAAGCGCCGAACTCGCCTCGCTAAAGCGCCCCTCCCACATTTTTTTCACGCTCGCTCCTTCGTTTAAATTTTCGGTGATTTTTTAAAATTTTAAATCTCGCCGCACAAGATTTGTGGGCGAGAAAAAAGGCTAAAGCGCGGTAAATTCCTAAAAAACGCGTGTGCCACGTTTTTGCACTAGACTTTGGAATTTATTGCGCCTCAAGCTTAGCGCTTCAAAAGCGCTTGCCAGCTTATTCGATCCACTTTACTACGTCATCCATGCTGCGGCGGATCTTTTGCGGCTGCGGGTTTACGCGGTAGCCGAAAGGCACTAGCAGCGCCACGCGGCGATCGTTCCAATCAATGCCTAAAATTTCATTTAGCGCCGCGCGATCAAAGCCCTCCATCGGGCAGCTGTCGATGCCGCGGCTTGCGGCCTCGTTCATCATCGCAAGTGCTGCGAACATGCACTGCGCGTGCGACCAATTAAATAGCTCCTCATCGTCGTTGTGAAAATAACCGCTTAAAAAATCTTGATAAAATTTATGCCTGTCGCCGATATATTTGGGCGCTTCATCTTTTTTACGCGTAATCATTCGCTCGATATAATCACTTCCTAGCTTTATGTCCTTGATCTTTGCTAAAATCACGACCAGATGTGAGCAAGAGGTGATCTGCGGCTGATTCCACGATTTTTCGCGGATCCGTTCGCGCAGCGCGCCGTTTTGCACGACTAAAAAGTCCCATTGCTCTAGCCCCGTAGAACTAGGTGCTAAGATGCCTGCCTGCAAAATGGCGTCAAAATCGGCTTTGCCGATTTTTTTGTTCTCGTCAAAAATTTTGCACGCGTGGCGAAATTTCATAATCTCTAAATGTGTCATAGTCTCTCCTTAATTAGAATTTTTGTAGATCAAATACCCGCCATCTTTGCGTCTGATGCTGAGGTTGCCCTCGCGCGAGCGCACGCCGATACGGTAGTAGCCGTCCTCTTTGGTGACGTTGATGTCGCTAAAGCCGCCGATATTTACAGCAAAGCTCGCACCGCTAAGCGGGATCTCTTGGCGCCAAAACTCCGCTTCAAGCGTGCCAACATTTGCGTCAGAGCTTTTGAAATCGTCTGCGGTGATGAGCTGCACGCTGTCTTTGCGGATGACAAATTTTAATCCATTGTCAAATTTAAGCGTCTCTAGCGGTAGCTCCAGGCGCGGCGCGAAGCTAGGCGTGATGCCACTTTGCGAGGCCTGCTTTTGTAAATTTGGATCAGTCGAAGTAACCGAGACGTCCAGTGCCCTATGTAGCGCGGGTTTGGCGCTAGCGCTTAGCACGAAGTCATCGTGCCAATCAATCGAGCGATTGACATCAACGATCTTTTCGTGCAGGACCCCGTCGTCGTCCCTATATCGCACAATTAAGCTTTCGATCGTAAGGGCGTCGGAGGGAAGCGCAAAGGTTTGCTGCGTAAAATTTTTAGGCGCGGGAGTATTTTGCGACGTGGCGGAGGAGCTTTGCGCCGGATTGGAATTTTGCGGAGCAGATTGCGCGTTTTGTTGCATAGTGGAGTTTTGCACTGTAGAATTTTGCGCTGTAGAATTCTGTGCCGCCTTGAAATTTTGCGCTATCGTAGAATTTGGCTCGCTTACTTCTGGCACGATCGGTAACTCATCAGGAGGCGGAAGCGTCGCAGCTGAAGGCTGCGCAGAAGAGTTCAGCTCCATTTTAATGACCTGCGAAGGAGCGCCAATGCCCGCTTGGGGCGCAGAAGCTTTTTTTTCGGTCTGCGAGAGCTGTGCGCTCACGGCTTTTTTAGCGACGCTTGCTTTAATGCTGGAATTCGCTTCTACGGCGCTTTTTTGCATTGCTGCGGTAGGGCTTTTAGATGTTTCAGGTCTCATTATAGCTTGCTTTTTAGCGTTTGGGCTTTGAGCACCTGTTTTTGGCTCTTTAATCGCCAAATCGGTAGAATTTTGCTCTTTTACCGCGGCGATGTTGGGTTTCGTAGCGTTTGAATTTGCGCCATTTAAATTCTCTGCGTTTAAAAAAGCACAAAGACCTAAAATTAGCAAAGAAATTTTTCTCATTTTTTAAGGTCCGGATCGAGCGAGCGACGCTCTAAATAAAGCTTTTGCAGCTCAGCGTTTTCCTCTTTTAGCCGCTCGACGTCGGTGAATAAAAACGCCTTTTCTTTTTGCAGCTGGCGCAGCACTTCAAACGATCGCTTGCCAAATAGCACGTCACCCACGAAGATGCCTGCAAAAACAACGCAGACGATCAGCGCAAGAGCTGCAAAAATCTGCTTAAGCGGTGAAAACGGATTGATAAAATTCAGCCGTTCTTTTAAATTTTTATGCTTCTTTAAAGCTTTTTTAGCGACAGTATCTGCGTTTTGCGGCGCAAAAGAAAATCCTTGCGTGGCAGAATTTATGTCTTGAGCCGCAAAGCCCGTGCCTTGAGAGCTGTAGTCTGCACTTTGAGCCGCAAAGCCCGCGTCTGCTTGCGCGCTACCTTCGTAGTTTCCGCTTGCAGCGGAGCTTTTGCCGCTTAAATTAGAGTTACCACTTGTGGCATCAGAGGCAGAACCTGCTTCGTCTATACCGCGCGAAGCTCCGTTGCGATTTTTCCGGAAGCCAGCCCCTACCTCGCTAAAGCCTCCGCCAAAATTTTCATCGCTATAAAATTCTTCATCGTCAAAAAAATCGTCCTCGTCAAGGTCTGCGTCTGAATATCTGCCTTGCGTGTCCGTATAACCCGCTCCGTCCGCATAGGTACGCTGCGCACCGCCTTTTAAGCCCCGCTTGGACTTTTTTTTAAAAAACATTTTAAATTCGGCTTCCTAAAAACTCGTCCGTCTCGCGCTCGATCTCAAGCAGGCGGTTGTATTTAGCGTTGCGTTCACTTCTTGAGGTCGCGCCCGTTTTGATTTGGCCCGTATTCATCGCGACGGCGAAGTCCGCGATAAAGCTATCTTCGCTCTCGCCGCTTCTGTGGCTCATCACGCAGCGATAGCCTTTGCGCTGAGCTAGGCGGATCGTTTGCATCGTTTGGCTGACGGTACCGATTTGATTTGGCTTGATTAAAATCGCGTTGCCTACGCCCTTGGCGATGCCTTCGCGTAAAATTTTCTCGTTCGTTACAAATAGATCATCGCCCACGAGCTGTACTTTAGAGCCAAGCTTGCTCGTTAGCTTCGCCCAGCCAGCCCAGTCGTCCTCGCTTAGGCCATCCTCGATCGAAAATATCGGATACTTCTCGCAAAGACGTGCGTATCGCTCTATCAGCTCTTCGCTGCTAAATTCTTTGCCTTCTAGCTTATATTTGCCGTTTTCGTACAGCTCGCTAGCTGCGACGTCAAGGGCTAGCTTGATCTGCTCGCCCGCTTTATAGCCTGCTTTTTCGATAGCTTGCATGATTAGTTTGATAGGCTCTTCGTTATCGTTTAAGTTCGGCGCAAATCCGCCCTCGTCGCCCACTGCCGTGCTGTGACCGGCCGCGTTTAGAAGTCCTTTTAGCGTGTGGTAAATTTCGCTCGCCGCTCGCAGCGCGTCGCTAAATTTATCAAATCCAAACGGCATAATCATAAATTCTTGAAAATCTACGCTGTTGTTCGCGTGCGCGCCGCCGTTAATGATATTAAACATCGGCACCGGTAGCACGCTAGCGTTCGCGCCGCCAAGATAGCGATACAAAGGCACGTCAAGGCTTTTAGCCGCCGCGCGCGCTACCGCCATAGATACGCCAAGCACCGCATTTGCGCCCAAATTTGAGTAGTTATCGGTGCCGTCAAGCTCCCTCATCTGCTCATCAAGTGCTTTTTGATCAAACGCATCAAGTCCGATCACGGCTTCGGCGATCTGGGAATTTACGTTTTCTACCGCCTTTAGCACGCCCTTGCCGCAGTATCTTTCGTCTTTGTCGCGAAGTTCCAGCGCCTCGCGTTTGCCCGTGCTTGCGCCGCTTGGAACTATCGCGCTTGCTACGGTGCCGTCGCTTAGAGCTACGGTCGCCTTCACGGTCGGGTTGCCGCGGCTGTCAAGTACCTCTATCGCATAAACATCTTCGATATAAATCATCATTCATCTCCACTTTGTAAATTTTCTTCATCGTCCGCGTCTGCGCTGAAATTTACGCTGCCCATCTGCTCGCGGATCTTTGCAGTGATCTCTTCGGCGATGGCAGGGTTATTCTCTAGATAAATTTTAGCGTTTTCGCGCCCTTGACCTAGCTTAGTGTCGCCGTAGCTGAACCATGCGCCGCTTTTATCAACGATGTCGAGCTTGACGCCGTAATCGATCAGCTCGCCCACCTTGCTGATGCCCTTGCCAAACATTATGTCAAATTCCGCGATCTTAAACGGCGGCGCCACCTTGTTTTTCACGACTTTGACCTTGGCGCGGTTGCCGATACTCTCTTCATTTTGTTTCAAAGTAGCGATCTTGCGTATGTCGATGCGCACTGAAGCGTAAAATTTAAGCGCATTGCCGCCGGTCGTCGTCTCGGGCGTGCCGTAACCCATCGCGCCGATCTTCATACGGATTTGGTTGATAAAGATCACCGTCGTATTCATCTTATGCACGACGCCGGCGAGCTTGCGCAGCGCTTGGCTCATAAGTCGCGCCTGAAGCCCCACATGCTGATCGCCCATATCGCCCTCGATCTCGTTTTTCGGCGTAAGCGCGGCAACGCTATCTACGACGATAAGATCGATCGCACCGCTTTTTGCCAGGGTTTCTACGATATCGAGCGCCTGCTCGCCGAAGTCGGGCTGAGAGACGTAGAGATTGTCGGTATCTACGCCTAAATTTGAAGCATATTTGACGTCCAGCGCGTGCTCGGCGTCCACGAATGCGCAAATTCCGCCCGCCTTTTGGCACTCGGCGATGATGTGAAGCGTAAGCGTCGTCTTTCCTGAGCTCTCTGGCCCGTAAACCTCGATGATGCGCCCTTTCGGCACGCCGCCGATGCCAAGCGCGATGTCAAGCCCCACCGAGCCCGTAGAGATGGCGTCTATCGGCTCGACCTGCTTATCGCCCAGCCGCACAAGCGTGCCCTTGCCGAAAGCTTTGTCGATCGATTTTAGCGCCGCATCCAGCGTCTTTTTCTTTCCCTCGTCCATGTTTTTCCTTAAAAATAAATTCACCTGATTTTACCAAATTTGAAATGAATTTTTGATTATTCGCTCAAATTCGGCGCGGCATCGGAATTTGAAATTTTTCAAAAGCGCAAAAGCTCTGCGCGGCAAGCGGAGAGCATTAAATTTAGCCTTTTAAACGAACCCTGTTTTTCACGTTTTTCTTTAGAAATTCCGCATTTTTATGAGGGCTGTAGCAAAATTTCACTATAATTTCGCAACATTTTGGAATCACGCCGCGCGCGAAATTTAAAGCGGAGCAAAAAGGATAAAATTTGAAGATTTTTAAGTATATAAACGTCGCTCACTCGCCCGACGCCGACGACATTTTTATGTATAAGGCGATTGATTTCGGTTGGGTGAGTTCCAAAAATCTAAAGCTTAGCGCCACCGCGCTTGATATCCAGACGCTAAACGACGAGGCGCTAAAGGGCACATACGAGGCCACGGCGATTAGCTTCGCGCTATATCCTCTTATCTGCGACGAATACACGCTTTTGCGCACGGCGGTGAGCTTCGGCGAGGGCTACGGCCCAAAGCTCGTTAAGAAAAAGGACGCGGTTTTGAAGCGAAATTTCAAAGTCGCGCTCAGCGGCAAACACACGACTAATGCCCTGCTTTTTCGCATGGCCTACCCGCAGGCGCGCATAGTTTATAAAAACTTCCTAGAAATCGAGAGCGCGGTCTTAAGCGGCGAGGTGGACGCGGGAGTACTGATACACGAAAGCATTCTTGACTTTTCGGACGAGCTTTGCGTGGAGCGCGAGATCTGGGATATCTGGAGCGAGCTAGCGGGCGAAAATTTGCCGCTGCCGCTGGGAGGTATGGCGGTTCGCCGCAGCCTGCCGATAACGGATGCCATCGAGTGCGAGCGCGTGCTAACCGAAGGCGTGCGCATCGCCACCGCGCATAAGCCCTTTTTGTCGCACATGCTCATGGAGCGAAATCTCATCCGCGTGGACGACGCAAAGCTCGAAAAATATCTGAGCCTTTATGCTAACGAGGCCTCGATCGAGCTTTCGGGGTCGCAGATAAGGGCGGTAGATAGGCTGTTTGAACTTGGCTACGAGCGCGGATTTTACCCTGCGCCGCTTAGCGCGCAGGAGAATTTTATCCCGCGTGAATATAACGAGATCCGTTTTGCAGACTGCGGCGGGCAAAACCCGATGTAAAGGCGGGCGAGGTTAAAATTTAGCTGAAATTTGAGCCTTGCTTCGGCTGATTTTGCTCGGAACTCTGCCCCTTCGTTTCGGCTAAATTTCTAGGCATTAAGGGGTTTGCGCCTCGGCGAAAATTTTACTTCGGCGTAAAAGCAGGCGCGCGGTAGAATTTTATCTCGTTTTTGATGTGCGGTAATCCGCTTTTGAAATTTAGCCGTAGAGGGCGACGTGGATTTAAATTTGCGCGCAAATTTAACATCAAACTTGCCGCGATTTTACCGCCAGGTTCGTCAATCGACCGCCTGCTGTGGCGTTATTGTCGCGGTGCGATGTTCCGCCTCAAATTTACGGCTATGTGGCGATGAAATTTTACGGTGCGGCGTTGCATTGCGCGGCTGTATTTTGTACCGCAGAGTGCGAGTTGCGCGTGCGACGTAGCGCGCCTCTGAAAACGCATCGCAATCGAGCTAAATTTAATCGCAGCAGCAGCGTTAAATTTTAAGATAGCGTTCGCGTTTTGCACCGTGCGGCGCGGCGGTATCGCTAAATTTTAAAACGATACGGCGCGAGCGGCAAGCGCGAAATTTAGAAATGAAATTTAAAAGGCAAAATTTTGAAAACAAAGCAGATAGATTTTAGCAAATACACCTCCGTGCGTATAGGCGGGAGCTTTGCGGTGCAAATTTTAAAGGACGAGGCCGATTTTGCGGAGTTTGAGAGTATCCGCGAGCGCGCGATCATCGGCGGCGGCAATAATCTGCTCATCTCGCCCGCACCGCCGCACCTTGCGATGCTAAGCGAGGAGTTCGATCGTATAAGCTTAAGCGGTGATGTCCTTAGCATCGGGGCTGCGACGAAGTCGGGTAAAATTTACAACTTCGCCAAAAAGCAAAACATCGGCGGCTTTGAGTTTTTGCGCAACATCCCGGGTCAGCTCGGCGGGCTAATCAAAATGAACGCAGGGCTCGCCGGCGCTAGCATCAGCGATAGCCTGCTTGCCGTGCGCCTGGCTCGCGGCTGGGTGGAGCGCGAGCGGATAAGCTTTGGCTACCGAAGAAGCGGGATCGAGGAGCCGATTTTGGGCGCCGAGTTTAAAATTTCGCGCGGCTTTGATGCCGAACTCGCCGCGGATTTCGCCGCCAAACGCGCCAACCAGCCAAAGGGAGCAAGCTTTGGAAGCTGCTTTAAAAACCCGCCAAATGATGCCGCGGGCAGGCTGATCGAAGCGGCGGGGCTTAAAGGCCACGCGATCGGCGGAGCGAAATTTAGCGAGCAGCACGCCAATTTCATCATAAATTTCGGCGGCGCGAGCTTTGAGGATGTGATTGCGCTCATAAATTTAGCGCAAAGCCGCGTTTTTGAGGAATTCGGTATCGAACTGGAAACCGAAGTCGTGGTGCTATAAAAGGAAATTCGTATATTTTGCCCCGACTAAACTTACTCGGTTGTCCATTCCGTCTTTTTTGCACTGGATTTTTTTATGCTTTGAAATTTTAAAATACCGACGAAATCGTCAAATTTAAAAGCGCTCGAATACAGTGCGCCGATGATACTAACTGCCGTTTCATCGCTTAAAATAGTCGCTACAAAAATAGTCCGCAAAAACAATCAATTTTATCTCGTTTATCTCGCCATGAAAAACAGTTGTTGAATTTTGCGCGCCAAACCGACGCGACCGTCTAAATCGGCATTCCGTAACCGTCTAAGCGGGCAAGCAAATTTAGCCCAGATAGCAGCCCGCTAAAGCCGCGACTGTGACGATGAGAGTAAGCGCGGCCGTTAATTTATATAGTCGCAAAGCTCCCGCGCAGCGACTTTTCATATCGCGGATTTTAGGCGGCTTGCTAGCTAAATTTAACTCCGCAAGCGCCGCGTCAAATTTACCGAAATCAAGCCTCCCCTCCGCAAAATCCTTAAATATAAGCGCGTCAAAATGCAGCCTAACGTGCAGATAAAATAGCCCCGCAAAAGCCGCTAAAAAGCCCGCAATCACGGCAAAATGCGTAAAGATCGTAAGGCAGACGGCAAGCTGAAGCAAATTTAACAAGAAAAACAGCCTATGCGTCGCCAAAAACCTAGCCGTAACCAGCGCCAAGGCTCTATCGTCCGTCCTTTGACGGCATTCCTGCCCCCTGTCTTGCGCCTCTTTTTTGCTTTGCTTCGCATTCGTCATTTTATCTCCTCATTTTGGGCGTTTGCCTTTGGTTAAATTCCCGCTTGTTTTCGCCAAGAATTTTGCAATGCCGCTTGTTTCTAGCCTGCAGATTTTTTAAATTTGATCCCTCAAACCGGACTTGATCAAATTTAGCCTGCGCCTATTTCGCGCTTAAATTTGCCGCACTTGCTTTTGCGAATTTAGCCGGTCTTTACTCCGCTTTCGAATTTACGCGGGCTTCTGTGGCTAGCCGCGCTATCCACTCACGCAGCGAGCTAGCGACTGCGATATTTTCGCGGCGCGATTTTAGCAAATTTAGCGCCTCGTCAAAGCCCAGCCCCGCATAAATCACCAACCAAGCAAGCAACACCGACGCACTCCTGCCGTAGCCAAGCGCGCAGCAGACCAGCACTTTTTTGCCGTTTGTTTCGGCGGCTCGTTCGTTTGAGTTTGCAAGAGCTTGCCCCGCCTCGGCGATTTCGCCTTCGTTTGCCGTGCCACGCGTTTGCGAATTTACCCGCGAGTCCGCTTGCTCGTTAAATTTCAAATCTCGCCCGTGCGCGCAGCCCGCCTTGGCGCTAAAATTTGATCCTAGTTCCATCCTTTGCTGCAAATTTTCGCCGCCGCAGAGAGTCGTTTTCACGAGTCGCTCAAGTTCGTCCGCGCCGCGTTTTAGCTCGTCCGCGCCGGGCGTTATCATATCTAGCATAGGCACGCTCGCGTAAATTTGCGCGCCGCCAGGCCGCTCAAACTCGGCCGCGCAGTCTAGCACCGCGTCAAATTTACCCGCTTCCTTAACCGAGCCTAGATACAACCCGGGCAAAATCTCGTCTGAAAGCCGGCGTCCGCGTAGCCAAAAAAGCGCATTTAACCGCGCGATGCAAAGATAAGGAAAAAGTAAAGCTTTAGCCGCGGCGGCGTGACAGCCTCGCTCGTTTTTAGCAAAAACTCCCGCGCCCAAAAACGCATAACCGCAAGCAACCAGCGCGAAACTAAGGCTCGCCCACGATAGCCACAGCATCCACGCGCCCCAAATTTTAGCTCCCACAATCGCCGCAAAAAGCGTCAAAAACGCAAATCCCAGATATAATGCCGCCCATTTGTAGCGAGCGGGCTCCCTAGCTATAGCGAAACTAAGCGGCGCGCCCTCTAGCGGACGAATCAGTAGCACCAAGCAGCCCGCGGCCAGCCCTGTCGGAATGTCGATAAAATGGTGCTGATACGTGGTCAGCACGCTAAGGCCGATGAGCGCAAACCACGCCGCAAGCGCCGCCTTAAGCCAAACCGCGCGCGCCTTGCGAAGGTAAAATGCGCCCACCACGACGCAAAGTATGATGTGCAGCGAGGGAGCTTGATTAAACGGGAGGTCAAAGGCGGCCAGGCTTGAGAACAAAAAGCCGCTAAGTCCCGAAACTGCGGGCTTTTCCCACGACATTTGCAGAGGAAAAGCGATAAAAAACAGCGTCGCGATCATCTGCGCGACTAGCAGCTGCGTAACGTAGCGCGCGAGCTCCCCGGCGTCACGGCAGAGGAAAAATCCAAGCGCGTAGAGCAAATTTAGCGACCAGTACGGCACGATACTCCACACCCAAAACGGCACCGCGCGCTCCCACGCGAAATAGATCTCAGGCACGTTTGCGCGAGCGCTCGCGAGGGCGTTCGTGGCGCCGTAGCTAGCGTAAAATATCGCCGCAACGACGACTAGCGCGGCCAGCTGCGATAAAAACAGTTTTGTTTTCATTTTTGCCTTTTTTGCTAATTCTATCAAATTTTAGCGGATTTGCGCTTTTGCGGCTTAATCGGTCCGAGATCGCTCGCTTGACATAAAAGCGTAAAATTTACTCGCCGAGACCCGTATCTTGACGGTGCTAAATTTGATTTGGCTAAATTTGGCTTTGCAAGCTAAGCTTCTTTGCGCAAAAAACAACCGTTTGAGGTTGTTTTTTACTTTGTTGTAAAAGGGAGTGGGGGCTTGAATTGCGCTCTGCTAGCAGTTGCGAGGCAAAGCCGAAGCAAAAGAACCCCCTTTTGTATCCGCCTTTCTCTTTTTCTTGGGTGGCGGAAGGGGTTTCTACTTACGAAGCGTCGCCCCTTCCGCCCCCCAAACCCCCACCATCCCCACTACACGTGAGATGTTGCTGCACTGCGTGCAGGTTTATCTGGCGCTAACGCGCTGCGTGTTCAAATTTACGCTTTCACGATGCGGGTCTCGGTCGGTAAAATTTGCAAATTTGACCCCAAATTTGAGCGTAAAACGATAAGGCGCAGTATTTTTTCTTTAGACGAGGCGGAAACGAAGGAGGCGAGGGAGCGGACTAGTCGTCCGTGACCGAAGCCGACCGAGTTTCCAACGAAGTATAAAGAGAAAAGACAAGCCGCAAAAGGCTAAATTTTAACAGCTAAACTAACGCTAAATATCCCATCCCCGTCTATCCACTCTTTTACTTTTTTAAATCCCGCATTTGCCACGAGCTGATCCATCTCGGCCTGGCTGCGGCGGCGCATGATCCAGGCAGCGCCCTGCCTATGACTGGATAGAGCGCGCGCGATCATCTCTAGCTGTGGGTGCCACGGCTGGTTGGTGTAGATGAGGTAGCCGCCGCTTTTTACGCTACTTGAAAAGCCTTGTAGCGCAGTACGCACGACTGAGTTGTCAGGAAAGAGCTCAAACAGCCCAGACACGACGCCAAGCGTATATGCGTCCTGCAGACCCTCGTAGCTAGCGGCTTCGAACGCATTTGCCTGCGTAAAGCTCGCGATGTCCTGTAGCCCGCGCTCTTTTATCATTTCGCTGCCGGCTTTCACGTTTATGTCGCTGTAGTCGCGTAGCGTTATGCGCTCAAATTTATGCCCCTGCGCGGCGTCTAGTATGTATCTGCCGTGTCCCGAGGCGATGTCTAGCAGTCGTAGCGGCTCGCCTCGCTCCTGCAGCTTTGCTACGGCCTGATCGATGGCTAGCTTGATATTTCGCTTGCGCTCTCTGATGCCGCGCCAGCCGATGGCGTTTAGGTAAAATTTGTCGATAAATTTGAAAAATTTATTCGCCCCTTGCGGCTCGTTTCGGTAGATGTAGTCAAGCGTACTGCCGCTATCGTAGCCGGTATTTTCGCCGATCTTTAGCCCGCCGACCCACGGCGAAACCGCCTGCATAAATATCCGCTGGAATTTAAATCGCAAATTTTTCGGGCTAAATCTCGGCAGCGGCGTAGCCAGCCTATCGGCCTCCTCGCGGCTAAATCCGTATTCGTCCGCGTGCGTGCAGTCCACCTCACTAAAAGGCGCTCTAAAGCGCTCGCCGACGAACTCGCGCACGATCTCAAACGCCCTCTCCCGCTCGCTTTCGCCCAGCGTATCGTGGTAAAATCCCTCTAAAATCTCGCGCCTTTTTACCCGCGCGCCAAGAGCGTTGTAAAACTCGTGCTGCGGGGCATGCTCCACGACCCAGTCATCGCCAGAGATCAGCAGTAGCGTAGGTGTCGTGATCGCGGCAGCGTCCGAAACCACGCGCTGTGCCGCCTCGTAAAGCCCCAGTAGTATGCGCACCGAGATCGCGCGAGTGATGAGCGAGTCGGCGTCGTAGCTGGCCTGGCGCTCCTTCTCGTGCGTGAGATAGTGCGCCTTGACGTAGCTGTTTACGAAAAAATTTCCGCGAGCGCAGTAGAGCGCCTTTAGCCCAGCTCTAGCAAACGGTACGTAAAGCTTCACGCTAAACGCGGGACTTGCTAGCACCGCGCAGCGAACGCGCACAGCGTAGTCGTGCAGCCACGCCGAGACCAGCACTGCGCCCACGCTTTGGGCTATCACGGCTAGATTTTGCGTCTCAAACCCAAATCTCTGCTCGATGTGCGCCACAAACTCGTCCACGTCGGCGATGAGGCGGCCGATACTCGGCGCATCGCCCCGCTCGCCCTCGCTTTTGCCGTGTCCGCGCTGATCCCAGGCAAAATAGCTAAAACTCTCATCCGCTAGCCCGTCCGCTACGTGCGTCATCCTGCCCGAGTGCTCGTGTCCGCGGTGAAATATCGCTACGGCTTTGGCGTTTGGCGCGGCTTTAAATTTGAGATTTTGCTCGGCGTTTTCAGCTAGCTCTTTCTCGCTCAAATTTGACGCGCCGCATTTGCTAGTTTCGTTTAAATTTGAGTCCGAGTTTTCGCCGCCGTTTGGTAAATTTTGCTCCTCAAATTTACCCGCGCCGCCAAAACCCGGCTCCGCATTTTCGTCTATGCCGCCTGTTTGCTCGTCGGTCAAATTTGACGTTTCATTTGCGGCTCCGGCGCTCAAATTTACTTCATTTGCGCCCGGATTTTCGCACGCCACGTCCGCAGACAGGCGGTATCTGTAAAATATCCTCGCCCCGTCGCTCGTTATAAAATAGCTCTCTTTAAACTCCATTTTTCGCCTTTCTTGCTTAAATTTATCGATTTTTGCGCTTATTTTATCCTAAAATGCCCCGTTATCTCGTAACCCTTTAGCACGTCCTCCTCCTGCGCGCCAAGCCCGATATTATGGATCACGAGCGGGGTTTTGCTGTCAGCAAATTTATCCGAAACTATGCCAATGTGCGGCCTGCCGTTATCCAGCCGCCACGTCACGATATCGCCCGCTTTAAACTCGCCCTTCGCCTCGTATCCCTTGCGTTTTAGATAGGTGGCGATGTTTGGCACGCGGCGATGATCGATATTTTTGTCGGTCTTTTTCGCGCCCCAGTTTTTTGGATAGGCGATAAAATTTGCGCTCATATCCTCGTGAATGAGCCGCTGCAGATCGATATCCTGTCCGCACAGTGCCCTAACTACGACGTCGGTGCAAACGCCCTTTATCATATCCACATCGCCCATCGGATAGGCTAGCCTAGAGTACGAAGGATCGTAAAACAGCGTCCGTCCGACCTGCACTCTAGCGTCTTGCACGAGCTTCTGGGCAGAAAAAGCAAAAGCCAAATTTGCCGTTAGCGCTAAAAGTAAAATTTTGCTCCAAATCTTCATCAAAACCTCACGCGTAAAAGTATCTAACTATGTGAAAAAATATCGGCGCAGCAAAGCACAGCGAGTCCATACGGTCAAGCATCCCGCCGTGCCCGCTGATCATATATCCCCAGTCTTTGACGCCCAGATCGCGCTTGATTGCCGACATAACAAGCCCTCCTAAAAAGCCCATCATGCAAACGGCAAGCCCGATAAAAAACGCCCCCGTCGCGCCAAAAGGCGTGAGATGATGCAAACACGCAGCCAGCGCGCTAGCGCTAAGTACGCCGCCAGCAAAGCCGACCACCGTTTTAGACGGGCTGATGCTAGGCGCAATCTTGTGCTTGCCAAAAAGTTTACCCCAGATGTACTGCAGCACGTCGCTAGATTGCACGACTATGATCAAAAACAGCATAAGCTCCATACTGCTGCCACTCTCAAGGTCTAGCAAAAGAAGCGCGGGGATGTGCGAGATACAAAACACGCAGATCATCAGCGCCCACTGGATCTTCGTCGAGCGCTCTAAAAAATATGCCGCATCGCCGCAAATAGCCGCCAAAATCGGCAAAAACAAAAATCCGTAAACCGGGATAAATATCATCGCCATCGCGTACCAATCAGCATATATAAATATATACTGCGCGGGCAAAATCACGTAAAAGCACGCCACGAGCGCGATATGATCGCCTCTGCGGATGTAGATGAGCGACAAAAACTCGCGCAATGCGGCAAAAGATACGAGCAAAAACAAAAATATCACGGCGTTTTTGCCCATATACGTAAATGCAAAAATCACCAAAATCATCGCCCACCAGGCGTTTATGCGCGAGGTCAAATTTGAGACGGTTTTGTTCTCGGCGCCAAATTTAGCCTTTAGGATAAAGGCAACGGCGCTAGAGACGACTAGCACCGCGATGAGTCCTAAAAATAGATTTAAGATATGATTTTGCGGGTTCATTTTAGTGCCTTTTGGTTAAATTTGAAGCTAAATTTGACGTCTGCGCAGGAGCGCTCCGAGCAAGCCAAATTTACGCGCGCTTGGTTTACTATGCGGACGGCTTGATCGGTTAAATTTGTTGGCAAAAAAAGCCCGCGCTTTTGGCTCGCGATTAGGTCAAATTTGATTTGCGCATAGGCGAGCGTTTTAGTAAAGGCTTCGTGTTTAAATTTGACGCTTTTAGCCGATCTAAAAGGCTCGCCGTCAAATTTGTCGTAAAAATCGGTCGCAAATTTTCTCTTTTCGTTTGACGGATTTGCAGGGCTCAAATTTACCGCCGTCGCCAGAGCCGCCAAATCAGGCTTTCGTTCTGTCATTTTGCATATCACTCATCGCTAGCAGCGCGTCTTGCGCCTTTTGTAAAAACTCGCCCTTGCCCTCGCCGCCGTAGGTTATCTCCTCGCCCACTATCAGCTCGCAAAGCAGCGGGATGGGTATCATAAAGCCCTTGGGCAGGACGTGGCGCGCGTTTTTGATCCAAACTGGCACAAGCGGGACATCAGGACACTGCTGCGCCAGGCGAAATATCCCGCTTTTAAACGGCTGTAGCGCGAGATCGTCGTCCATCTTGCGCGTGCCTTCCGGAAAGATGATGAGAGAGTGCGTCTGCAGCACTTCGCTCATTTGCGCTAGCGACTCTAGCGGATCTTTATGGCGACTGATTAGAACCATATTAAACACGTTTTTAGCAAGAAACCTGCGCACAGGCCCGCTCTCCCAGTACTCCGCCGCCGCAACGGGGCGCACGCGCTTTCTCACACGGTAAGGCAGCGAGACGAAAATCAGCAAAAAATCGCCGTGGCTAGCGTGGTTTGCGTAGTAAATTTTAGTGCCGTCGCCGATGTTTAAAAGCTCCTGCGGCGGCCGTACGCCCGTGATAAATATAGTAATACGGCAAAGGATAAAATCAAGCGCGGCCGCTAAAAAATTTTTCATCTTGTATCCTTTTTGTTCTTTTGCTTTTCAAATTCATTTTTTGTGACGCCCTCAATTTTACGATTGCGTGCGGCAAATGAGCTTTTTACCCACCTCACCGAAAACGAGCGCTTTAGATATAAATTTTAGGCGATTAAAACGGATACGGTTTAAGTAATGCCTGCAATTTGCCGCTTTTGCTACTTGCCTTTGATTTCGCCGACTTTGATAAAACGCTCGAAATTAACTAAGCGCATTTTGCGGGCCGCGTCTTTTAAAACATCTAAATTAAGTAGACAAATTCGTCGTGATATTTTATCCTCGCCTCAAAAAATCTCGTAAATTTAAACAAGCTCAAATTTATAACGATTGCGTGCCCGCGCCGAGGCGAACTTAAAACTTTTGCAATTATATCAAATTTAGACAAATTTACCTTGCGTAGATTTTGGAGATAGCTATTAAATTTATCCTCGTCCGAGGCGCCCTATTCCCCGCTTTTTAGTCCCATCCTCACGCGGTTTGCACAAGTAAGTGCGAGTAAAAATATCGCGGCGTAAAGCACCCAACTAAACCACTCTGGCAGTCGCCCAAATAGCGCATATATCGTACCGATAAGCCCAAATATAAACGCGCGGTCGCTCTTGCCCATAGGCCCGTCATATCGCCTACCGCAACCGTGCACCTGCCCTAGAACGCCCAAAAACTCACTCATAAAAGATAGAAAGATAACGAGCGTGATAACGCCCCAGTCAAACGGCGTCACGAAGGCAAACGGCAGATACAGCGCGGCGTCCGAGATGACGTCCGTGGCTTCGTTCAGGTAGCCGCCCAGCGGGCTTTTTTGATTAAACTCGCGAGCCAGCATGCCGTCGATGGCATTTAGCGCCATACGCAAAAACATCCAAACGGGCAGCAGAAAGAATAGCGTCGAAACTTCGGCGAATTTTATCAGAAGTCCGCCTAGCAGAACGGAAGTGACGCAGGCTGCGATCGTGACTTGATTTGCGCTGATGCTCGCGCCGTAAAGCCGTCTTACTAACGGACGAAGTAAATTTTGAAATTTGGGCTTTAACTCGTAAATCGTCATTGTAGACTCCGAAAATTTGATTTTCGTATTGTCGCTTAAAAATGCTTGGAAGCAGATTAAATGTGTAGCCGGCTTTTTGTATGAGCTTTTTAATCGTCGATTTTTAAAAGCGTTAGGATAGCGAAATAAACATGAAAATATGAGTAAAGTATCTTTTCTATCGTTGCCGCGATGGCACTCAATTTTTTTGACGCGGGCTCGCGACGGTAAAAGTAGCGTTTACGGCACGATTATAGGCAGCGTGGTAATCTCCTTATGGAAAGCGTACGGCGCAATCATCGTCATATCAGTATCCATCTTTGCTCAATTCCTTTATGCGGGCCGCAAAAATTTATAAACCGCATGGGATTTCATCGCGATAGATTTCAAACTTCGCTCTCCGCCGCAAATGTAATAGACCCTGTCGCGAAAATTCTAAATCATAGCGGCGCCGAGCCGGGAAGAGTACTTTTAAATTTTAAAATTCCGCGGTGGAGCAAAACCTCCGTATTTGCGGATTTAAAGTCAAATTTAGAATTTAATCTCGCCAGATATTTTCGTTTAATTTTAAACTTTTTACTATGGATAGAAAGGATAAAAGCTCGTGCTTGATAGACGTGGCAGGATCAAAGCTCAATACGCTGCGATCTACGCTAGGCTCGAAACTATCGTGTCCCGTGTGGATGAAAACATAGACGTTTCTATCCGAAAAGCTTAATCTGATCGATCCGCCGGCACCGCTTCTAAAGCGAAGCAAGCGCCGCATAAATGCGGGCGTGAGAGCATACATTGCAGACACTGCATCGGCGCTATACACGCTGAATGCGGAGCTAAACTCGCTATCGTCCATCGCGATCTTCTTAAGTCCGCCGAGCGTCGGTCTCGCGCTGAGCGAAGGCAGGATCACGGCCGCCGAGTTTATGCGCTTTTTAAATTCCGCGTAGAAAAATATCCCCCTGCTGCTACGTCGTTCGTCGGTGTGAGTCACGCAAACATCCGCAAAGCTGAAAAATACTCCGTCATAAACGCCGGAAATTTTATCTTCGCAATCAAAATAGCTTATGCCGTCCACAAATAGGCCGCTAGCGCGCAGATACGCCGGCCGAAACGAGCCTGAAATTTCGTAGCGATAACCTAGGCTTGCGATATAGGGCGCGATATATTGGTGTTTAAAGGCGCGGACGAATTTTTTGGATCTGTTGTATTTGATCCGCTCCAGCGCGGCATCCGCGATATTAAACAAAGAAAGGCAGATGGTTACGAGTGCGATGACGAAGCGCAAGGTATCATTCTCGCATATTTCTACGCCTTTGGCAAGCATCCACAGCAAGGTGCAAAAGATAAATACGCGCACTATATTTGCATCTTTATTCACTACTCTATAAGAGATACTGCCGCAGCTAAATATCACTATGATCCAGCAGAGGCCTACTGCTGCTTCTTGATCTCTAAAATTGAAAAATAGCCACAGCGCCGAGGCTAGCACCGCTAGTACTATTATCGAAAACGCCGTGCCTTTGTGCCGCTCCGCCTCATCTAGGATGCCGAGCCTTAGTTTTTCCAGTTCGTTTGCGGTCATCTTTATCTTTCTAAATTTAGCTAGCAAATTTTAAAATTTAATACTTAGAGTTCGCCCCTAAAATTTAAAGAACTAAGATTTAAATTTATAAAATTCCGCTCTTTAAATTTAGCGCGAATTTCTGCGCTAAATTTAGCTTTGGCACAAAATTTCTACGATCACCTGCGGCAATAGCTCATGCTCGATCTCGTGGATTTTGGCTTCGTAAGTTTCAAGGCTCATGCCCGCGCTCTTTTCAAACGCGCGCTGAGCGATAATCGCGCCGCCGTCAAGCTCCTCGCTGACCCAATGCACGCTCACGCCACCCACCTTCATATCGCTCTCAAAGCTCTGCTCTATCGCATGAGCGCCCTTAAAAAGCGGCAGCAGCGACGGATGCAAATTTATCGCGCGAACCCTACTCGTAAAAACGGGCGTGAGAATCCGCATAAAGCCCGCAAGCACCGTAAGCTCCGCGCCGCTTTTTTCGATCTTGCGCACGAGCGCGGCATCAAATTCTTCGCGGCTAGCGAAGTCTTTGTGATTTAGGATCACGCTTTTTAGCCCGAATTTTGCGGCCTTTGCGATACCGCCGGCGCCCGCTTTGTTGCTTAGCGTTAGCACGACTTCGATCTTGGTGCCCCCAAAAGTTTTGCCGTGCAGCTTCTGCAGGATCGCCTCCAAATTTGAGCCGCTGCCGCTAAAAAGCACGGCAAGCTTTTTCACAACCATTTTACCTCCTCGATGAGATCGAGCGGATTTAGCGCGTAGGAGTTTTTGGCGAAGGCTCGCGCGGCGAGTGCGTGGGCTAGGACGCCGCAGATTGAGGCTTGCAGAGGCGAGTAGCCTTGCGCGAGTAGCCCGCCGATGAGCCCTGCGAGCACATCGCCGCTGCCGCCCTTTGCGAGCGCGGCGCTACCCTTGTCGCAGACGTAGATGATGCCCTCTTGCGCGATGAGCGTATTTGCACCCTTTAGCACGAGCACACCGTTAAATTTCTCGCTCCACGCCCGCGCAAGCTCGAAGCGGCGCTCTTGCAGCTCGCTCACGCTAAGATCCGCGATGCCCACGATCTTTAAGAGTGAGCAAAATTCCTTCGGATGGGGCGTTAGAATTAAATTTGAATTGGCGTTTATTAGGCTTAAAATTTCGCGTTCGTAGCACAGATCGGCGTCGATAACGCAGCTTTTGTCCCGTAGCGCGGCAAGATCGATCTTCTGCTCTCCGAGGCCGCAGCCGCAGACTACGACCCGCGCGGCATCGAATGAGCTTTTTTGCATCAAAATCGGGCTTAAATTTAATGGCTTCTCACTAACGACGCTAACGAGCCCGCTGCCGATCGCGTGAGCCGCTAGGGCCGCCATCTGCGCCGCTCCGCTCATCTGTCCGCTTACGACGTAGGTGTGCCCGAAATCGCCCTTGTTGGTGTTTTGCTTCCTGCGTAGCGGCAGCTTCAGATCGCTTTTTTGAAGTAGAAAATATTCGCTCCGTCCTTCGAAATTTGAGCGCGAAATTCCAAGATTTGCGACTTTGATCCGCCCTACGTAATCCTTCGCGCCGTCCGAAAACAGCGCGAGCTTCAGCGCGCCCATTGCGATCGTCAAATCCGCGCAAAACGCACCGCCTAAAATGCGCCCGAGCTTGTCGATGCCGCTTGGGACATCGACTGCTATTTTTAGAGCTTTTGAGCTATTTGCGAGAGATAAAATTTCACAAATTTTAGAGCTTAAGGCTTTGTTTAAACCGCTACCGAAAATTCCGTCGATTATGCAGTCTGCGCTTGTAATCTCATCGCGTAGGACGCTTAGCTTGCCGCATTCGCCGCCGTACCCTGTGCTTTCATGCACGCAGGCATCCTTGCTAGACGCACCCTCTGCGTGCCCGCAATCATCTTTTGCGCTCGCGATATCGATAAACTTAACGCCCGCAGCCCGCGCCGCATCCGTTTGAAATTTGCCTGCCGCGCTTCTATTTTCCAGCACGCAAAGCGCGGTGCAGCTAAAATCGCCGCTTAGCTTTCGCAGCGCCGCTATCGCGTCTGCGCCGTTATTTCCGCCGCCGCAAAGCGCCAAAATGCGCGAGCCCTTTTTGAGCCGCTTTCTGATCTCGCCCTCGATCCTACCGGCGGCGTTTTCCATTAAAATTTGCTCGCTAAGTCCAAATTTCGCGCTCGCTCGCGCGTCGAGTTCTGCGGTGCTAAAGAAAATTTTTTTCAAATTTCGCTCCTTATGCGAAAGCTAAGAGCCTCCAAAATATGCGCCTTAGCGATGATTTCGGCGCCTGCTAGATCGGCGATCGTGCGCGCGAGCTTTAGCGTCTTATTTACGCCGCGCTGCGAAAGGTCGTAGCGGGTGATCGCCGTTTGCAAAACATCCCGCGCAGCGCTTTCGCAGATACAAAATTTTTCAGTTTCCTCGTCGCGCAGCTTTGCGTTTAGCTCGCTCTGCCCCCGAGCCTTTTGCGCGCGAAACGCCCGCAACACCGCATCAGCCATCTCCTCGCTGCAAACGTCGCTTCTGTCGTCCGCGCCGGTCTCGTCCATCGCGACGTATATGTCGATGCGATCGAGCAAGGGCGCGGAGATCGTGTTTTTGTAGCGCCTGATGTCGTTTAGCGAGCAGGTGCAGGTTAGGTTTTTGGAGAATAGATTTCCGCACGGGCAGGGATTTTGCGCCGCGACGAAGATAAATTTCGTTTGGTATTCGACCTTGGAATTTACGCGCGAAATTAAAATTCTATTATCTTCTAACGGCTCGCGCAGGCTTTCTAAAATTTGCTTACCGAAGTGTGGCAGCTCGTCGAAAAACAGCTCGCCGCCGTTTGCGAGCGCGACCTCGCCGATCTTTGCGCCGCTACTGCCGCCGCCGAAAATCGAGCTGCGCGTGCTGGTGTGGTGCGGCGAGCGGAAGGGGCGCAGCGCGCTAAAATCGACGTCTTTGTTATTTAGCGACTCGTAGGCGCACGAGAGCAGCACTTCGCTCAGGCTCTGCGGCGGTAGAATTCTGGCTATCCGCTTGGCGCACATGCTTTTACCGCAGCCCGGGCTGCCCTCAAAGAGGATGTTGTGCATGCCGCATGCGGCGATCAGGCTCGCACGCTTGGCGCGCTTTTGTCCTTTGACGTCTTTGAAATCGAGCGAAAAATCGCGGTTGGGAACGTAAGCTTGCCCGTCAATCTCCACGACGTTTTTAAAAAGCGGATGGACTTCTCGCATGAGCCTGCTTGCGGCAAATTCCTCGTCTAAAAAAAATCTGACCGCATCGCTTAGGCTATCCGCCGCATAGACGTCGTAGTTTGGGATCGTGCAGGCCTTTAGAGCAATGCTTTGCGGCACTAAAATTTTAGCGCGCTTTACCTTCGTGCTTAAAAAAAGCAGGATCGAAAAGAGGCTCGCCGTGCTCTTTAAGCTGCCGTCTAAACCGAGCTCGCCGAAGACGAAGAAATCGCCGTCGATGCGCTCTTTTTGCAGCGCGATTAGAAGCGCGATCGCAAGATCGAAGTGCGAGCCGTTTTTGGGCGTGTCGGAGGGGGAGAGATTTATGATGATTTTGGACGCGGGAAATTTAAAATTTAAGCTCACAAGCGCGGCTTTTACGCGGCTTTCGCTCTCTTTTATCGTAGCGCCCGCAAGGCCTACGATATTAAATCCCGGCAGCCCCCGCACGAATGTCGACTCGACCTCTACGGGGATCAGTGCATCCGTGAAGGCAGCGCATTTTATGGATTTCATTTCGATTTTTCTTTTAGACTTTTTTTGAATTCTTTATCAAATTTTTTGCGTTTGTTGTATCCGATGCGCTCGATGAAAAGATGTCCGTCGAGGTGATCCATCTCGTGCTGGATACAGACGGCTAGCAGCTCGCTAGCGTCCATTTCGTGGGTATTGCCGGCGCGGTCTTGAAACTGCACCGTGATAAACTCGGCGCGCGTGACATCCTCGTAAAAGCCCGGCACCGACAAGCAGCCCTCCTGGTAAACGACCTCGCCTTCCTTTTTTAAAATTTGCGGATTGATGATCTCGATGAGGTCTTTTTTGTCTTGGATTTTTTCCTCATTGGCTAAATTTATAATCAAAGCGCGCATGGGCCTTCCTACCTGGATGGCGGCAAGACCTATGCCGTTTTTTGCGATCATCGTCTCATACATATCGTCTAAAAGCTCGCCCAGCGCCGCGTCGAATTTAACGACCTCGATTGATCTTTGATATAGCTTTTTATTCGGATAGGTAAGGACGTCCAGGATCATCTATTTAAAGCTCTTTTGAAGTACTTGATCGATCAGCCCGTATTGCACGGCATCCTCGGCGCTCATAAAAAAGTCGCGATCGGTGTCCTTTTCGACCTGCGCGAGATCTTTGCCGGAATTTTGCGAAAGGATGCCATTTAAAATTTCTTTCATTCGTAAAATTTCTTTGGCTTGGATCTCGATGTCGGTAGCCTGGCCTTGCGCGCCGCCTAAGGGCTGGTGGATCATTATGCGCGAGTTTGGAAGCGCGTAGCGTTTGCCTTTGGCGCCGCAGCTTAGCAAAAACGCCCCCATCGACGCCGCCTGACCGATACAGATCGTGCTTACGTCGGGTTTGATATAATTCATCGTGTCATAAATGCTAAATCCGCTCGTAACCACGCCGCCCGGGGAGTTGATGTATAGATAGATATCCTTATCCGGATCCTCCGCCTCCAAAAACAGAAGCTGCGCGACGATCGAGCTTGCCACTGCGTCGTCGATCTCGCCGCTAAGCATTACGATACGGTCTTTTAGCAGCCTCGAATAGATGTCGTAGCTGCGCTCTCCGCGACTAGTTTGTTCGATAACGTAAGGAATCACCATCTATTCGCCCTTCTCTTCTTTTTTGCCCTGCTTTGAGAAAATATCGTTAAATAGCTTCTCCTCGATAAGTGCCATTTTGACGGCTGGTAGCATGCCGTTGTCGCGGTATCTATTTAGATGCTCCTTCGGATCGGCGCCGTAGGTGTAGGCCTCCATATAGACCGCCTGAACGAGCTCCTGATCGCTCACGTCGATCTTGCGCTTTTTGGCTAGCTCGTCGATTAAGAAGGTAAGTTTTACGCTGTTTTCGGCAGCCTTCCTAAACTCTTCGCGCTTTTTATCCAGGGCGTCTTTGTTGTTTTTAAATTCCTCGATCTGCTCTTTTGAAAAGCCGCTCCAGGCGTTGTTAAACTGCAAATTAATCTCCTGCTCAACGATCGCTTTTGGAAGCGCGAAGTTAAATTTCTCGGCGAGCGCGTCGGCAAATTTAGGCTTTAGATCCTCATTTATAAGCTTTTGAAGCTTATCGTTTTTGATGCGCTCTTTGATACGCGCTTCAAATTTCTCCTTGCTCGGCTCTTTCTCGCCCGGAAGCGCTTGCTTTAGCTCCTCCTCGCCGAGCTCTTTGGCAGGTTTTTTAGCCTGAATTTCGTGAAGCTTGACTTTAAAGATCGCGTCCTTGCCGGCTAAGCTTTTCGCGCCGTAATCTTGCGGGAATTTAACCGCTACGTCGCGCTCTTCGCCCACTCTAAGTCCGATCATACCGTCTTCAAAGCCCGGGATAAATTGATTTGAGCCGATCTGAAGGACGTAATCCTGCGCCTTGCCGCCGTCGAATGGCTTACCGTCCACGAAGCCTTCGAAGTCGAATTTTGCAAAATCGTCTTTGGCTAGAATTTTTTTGTTGGTTTTAGAAAGCGGAGCGATCATCTGCAAAAATTCCGCTACTTTTTCGTCAATCTCTTTTTGAGTAACTCGCGGGCTGCTAAACTTAGGAATCAGCTCCTCGTACCCCTCGACGCTAACCTCGGGCTTGAAAGAAATTTCGATCTCGACATCGATATCGCCGTTTTTTTCATCAAATTTAGAAAAGACCGGCTCGGATAAAATTTCATCTTGTTTTTTCTTTAAAATTTTAAGAGACTCGTCGATCATATCTTTAAGAAGCTCCTGCTTTGCGTCGCCCTCAAGTTGCTTGCCGTATCGCTTCAAAACCACTACGGTAGGCACTTTGCCCTGTCTAAATCCGTCGATTCTTAGCTGCTTAGAGGCCTTTTTGGCTAGCTCTTCTACTTTGGCTGCGATCTGCTTTGCTTCGATCTTGCTCGCAGCTACCGCATTTGCGGCGTCTTTCATTTTTGCTTTTACTTCCATAAAATTCCTTTAGAAAATTTAAAAATAGCTCGTAATATATCAAAAAATTTCTTATTTAAAGTATAAATTCCTAAAATTTGCCGAGCCTAAGCGGCTCGAGGCTTTTAAATTTTAAAATTTTTAAAAGCCCGCCTTGAAATTTAAAGCGGGACTAAGGCTAAAATTTTACCGATACGTTAAACATAAACTGCCGCGCGTAGCCCATCTGAATAGGTATCACGCTCGTGGTTGTGCCGGTTGAGGATGAGGTATAGTATTTTTTGTCGGTCAAATTTTTGACATTGAACGAAAAATTCGTATCATAGCCCGAAATTTTAGTATCGTAGCTCACGAAGGCGTCATAAACTACGGCGTGAGGCAGCTTAAACGCCGTTCCTGCGGGCACGCTCGGTAGGTTCGTGCGCATATAGTAGGTGTACCACGAGCCGAAGTATCGCGCGCCGCCGCCAAGCCTAAGCCCCTTTGCGCCTAGATGCGCAAAATCGTAGTTGGCAAATAGGCTTGCTTGGTGCTTCGGCGTCGCTTCCAGCGGTTTGCCGATTAGTACCGCAAAAGCGCCGTCGTCTTCGCGCACCCTCGTTTTGGTGTATGCGTAGCTCGCCGACATGCTAAGCCCCTGCGTCACACGCCCGTTTATATCGAGCTCAAATCCTCGCGAGCGAGCCTTGCCGATCGTCTCGCTTATATTATTTACCGTCCGCAGGATGTTTCTTTTATCGATATTAAACACCGCCGCACCCGCAGTGACGCGATCGTTTTGAAATTTAGTGCCGAGCTCCACGGATTTGCCTTCCTCCGGCTTTAGATCGCCGCCTATCGCCTCGCCTATGGACATCTGCGGCGTGAAGCTTTGCGAGTAGTTAGTATATACCGACCACTGCGGGCTTAACAGGTACAAAAGCCCGCCCTGATAGGTCGTAGCAGCCTTTTTCTGATCGGTGTTGTTCGGTCCTTGCCAGCTTTGTTTGGCTACTTGATCGTAAAATTCCCTACGCACGCCCAAAGAAAGTATCAACTCGTCGGTTAAATTTATATTATCTTGAGTGTAAAGCCCGATCGTTCTTAGCTTTTGATATTGTATTTTTGGCTCTCTATCGTTCGTTAAGACGGCGCCCGAAGCGGTCTGCCCGGTAAGCATATTGATGCGCCCTGCGGTGCCTTTTAGCGCGCCCGGGCGGTATCTGTAGTAGTTTTTGTAATCCGTGCCGAAAAGGACATCGTGCTTAAGCAGACCCGTTTCAAATTTGCCGTTTAGGGTGACGCTTGCTGCGTGCGTGCGGTGTATGAAATTATCGTAGTAGTTATACGATCGCGTCGTGCCGGTAAGGCCTTGGGGCGTGAATGGATTGTTCGGACGGACGTAGCCGTATTCGTGCTTGCTGCGCGAGAAAGCATAGGCGCCTTTTAATATCCAATCCTCGTTAAATTCCTTCTCAAAGCCGAAATCAACCGTATCGAGTTTGCTTTGTAGTTTATTTACCGGCTCGTCGAAGCGGACTTTACCGCTGCCGTAAATTTTACCCGTACTCGGCACTAAAAACGCGCCGCGATCCACCGGATCGGTAGAGCGAGTATGGGTGTAGCCTAAGCTTATCGAATAATCGTCTCCTTGATACGCAAGCGACGGCGCAAAGAGCGTGTTTTTTATACCGCCGAAATTTCGCCAATAATCCTTCGCGTAGTAATCGAATATAAATCTATACGCAAAGCCGCTATCTACAATCGGCCCTGTAGTATCAAATCCTGCGTCCCAATAATTGCGATTGCCCAGCCCGCCCCAAAGCTCATTTATAAACTCATACTGCGGCTTTTTGGTTACCATGTTTATGACGCCGCCCGGTTGCTGGGCACCGTAGAGCATGCTCGCGGGTCCTTTTAGAACCTCGACGGATTGAATGGTTTTGTTGTAGTTGTGCATCACGGCGCCCGGCACGCCGTTGCGCATAATCGAGCCGTCGCGACCCTCGCCGAAGCCGCGCTTGATGATCGCATCGAAAATATTTCCCGTCGTATTTGCGTAGCTTATGCCGCTTACGTTTTGCAGCGATTCGGCTAGGGTCTCTGGCTTTTTGTCCTTTAGATGCTGCTGCGTTACGACATTTACGGTTTGTGGAATTTCTAAAATTCTCTTAGTCGTCTTGCCGATTTCGCTGCGTACGGCGCGGTAGCCGTCGTCGTTATTCGCCCATTCTACGACCTCGATATCGCCTAGGTTTTCGCCCGAGGCGGAGTTTGCTGCGGTGTTTTGTTCGGCGCAAGCAAAAGAAAAAAGCGCCAAAGCCGCGCCAAAACTCATCTTAAATTTCATTACCGAACTCCTTTTAGATAAAGCTTATCGAAACGGCGGATTTTAAACAAAAATTTCTTAAATTTAAATATATTATCATTAACATAATGAGATTGATAAAATTTCGCGCGGAATTTTAAAATTTATCAGCGTTATAAAAGGCGTTTTTGAGTAATATCGCGCATCGATCTTTAAGGAATTGCTAAAAATGGACGAAAAAAGCCGAGCTAAATTTGAAAACTGCGTGTCGCAGATGCTTGAAATTTTAGGCGAGGATCCGAAGCGCGACGGGCTTGCGAAGACGCCGGGGCGCGTGGCTAAAGCCTATGAGTTTCTAACTAGCGGCTATGAGCTGGATCCAAAAGAAATTTTAAACGACGCGCTGTTTGAGAGCAGCAACAACGAGATGGTTCTGATAAAAGATATAGAATTTTATAGCCTCTGCGAGCATCATCTGCTGCCTATCATCGGGCGCGCGCATGTCGCGTATATCCCGAATAAAAAGGTCGTGGGGCTTAGCAAAATTCCGCGTATGGTAAATATTTTTGCGCGCAGGCTGCAGATCCAAGAGCAGCTTACCGAGCAGATCGCAAGTGCAATCCAAGAGGTAATCCATCCGCTCGGCGTGGGCGTGGTACTGCAGGCGCGGCACATGTGCATGGAGATGCGCGGCGTGCAAAAGATCAACTCGACCACGACTACGTCGGCACTTAGGGGGCTTTTTATCAGCCGAAACGACACGCGTAAGGAATTTTTCGATCTAATAAATTCTCCAAAAACTTTTGGTTTTTAAAACGGCAAGCGTTAAAGAAAAATTTAGCAATTATGTTATATTATCGTGCGAAATTGATAAAAGAGCGAAATTGTCTGATTAAATTTCAGACAAATTTTAGAAAGGAATTTTATGCAGCGCGTTTATTTAGATAATAACGCCACTACGATGGTCGATCCCGAAGTTTTTGAGGAGATGAAGCCATTTTTTTGCGATAAATACGGCAATCCAAACTCCCTTCACAGCTTCGGCAGCGAGACTCACCCCGCGCTAAGAGCCGCGATGGATAGGCTCTATGCGGGGCTTGGCGCTGCGGATGCGGACGATATCGTCATCACAAGCTGTGCGACCGAGAGCAATAACTGGGTTTTAAAAGGAATTTACTACGATAAAATTCTAACCGGCGAGAAGGACAATATCATCATAAGCTCCGTCGAGCACCCCGCAATCAGCGCGACCTGTGCTTTTTTAGAAAAAATTTGCGGCGTAAAGATCACTCGCCTGGGCGTCGATAAAGACGGACTAATCGATCTTGACGAGCTTAGCGAAAAGATCAACAACAAAACCGCGCTTGTTAGCGTGATGTGGGCAAATAACGAAACCGGCACGATCTTCCCCGTAAAAAAAATCGCACAAATCGCACACGAGCATGGCGCGCTATATCATGCCGACGCGGTGCAGGCCATAGGCAAGATAAAGGTAAACGTGCGCGATGCGGACGTGGATTTTTTAAGCCTTTCCGGGCATAAATTTCACGCTCCAAAAGGCGTCGGCGCACTTTATATTAAAGATAGCAAGCCGCTTACGAGCCTGCTTCATGGCGGCGAGCAGATGGGTGGGCGCCGCAGCGGCACGCTAAATGTTTCTGGCATCGTAGGGCTAGGCAAAGCCTTGGAGCTAGCGAATAAATTTATAGATTTTGAGCGCACTCAGGTAAGTAGACTGCGCGATAAGCTGGAGGATGCGCTTTTGCAAATTTCAAACGTCAGCGTCGTGGGTGATCGCAGCATTCGCGTGCCAAACACCATCCTCGCCTCGATCCAAGGCGTCGAAGGAGAGGCGATGCTGTGGGATCTAAATAAAGCGGGCATAGCCGCTTCTACTGGCTCTGCGTGTGCGAGCGAGGCGCTCGAGAATAACCCGATAATGGAAGCGATCGGCGCAGATAAGGAGCTGGCGCATACGGCGTTAAGGCTTTCGCTGTCGCGCTTTACTACGGAAGCGGAGATCGATTACGCGATCGAGCATATAAGTAAAGCTATCGTCCGTCTTCGCGGGATTTCAAGCACGTTTGCTTACGCGCCGCAAGGTTATGAGAAAAATAAAGGATAAAAAATGGCAAAAAACAGTTTAATAAACGGTTCGATCTGGGAGCAATACTCGCAAAAAGTGCAGGACCGTATGAATAATCCTCGCTATATGGGCGAGATCACCGAGGAGGAGGCGCAGGCCAAGGGAGCCAAACTCGTGGTCGCGGACTTCGGCGCCGAGAGCTGCGGCGATGCGGTGCGGCTGTATTGGTTGATAGATCCTAAAACCGATAGAATTTTAGACGCTAAATTTAAAAGCTTTGGTTGCGGTACGGCGATTGCGAGTTCGGATACGATGGCTGAGCTTTGCATCGGAAAGACGGTCGATCAAGCGGTAAAGATTACAAATTTAGACGTAGAGCACGCGATGCGCGATACTCCAGATGAGCCTGCCGTACCGCCGCAAAAGATGCACTGCTCGGTCATGGCATACGATGTCATCAAGCAGGCTGCAGCGAATTATAAGGGCGTCGATCCCGCGCATTTCGAGGATGAGATCATCGTGTGCGACTGCGCGCGCGTAAGCCTCGGCACGATCAAAGAGGTGATCCGCCTAAACGATCTTCATACGGTCGAAGAGATCACGCAATACACTAAAGCGGGTGCGTTTTGCAAATCCTGCGTGCGCCCGGGCGGACACGAGGAGAAGGATTATTATCTGGTCGATATTTTAAAGCAAACTAGAGAGGAGATGGAGAGAGAGAGGCTTCAAGCTCAAGCCGAGGCGAGTGCCGCTACTAGCGCGAAAGCGGGAGCGGAGATGAGCTTTGAGCAGCTAAATTTAATCGGTAAATTTAAAGCGGTCGAAGGGGTGCTTGACGAGGATATCCGCCCGATGCTCCAGATGGACGGCGGCAATCTCGACGTCATAGACATCAGGCCTGCAGACGACGGCAAAACCGATATCTACATCCGCTACCTAGGAGCTTGTAGCGGCTGCGCCAGTGGTGCGAGCGGCACATTATATGCGATCGAAAATGTTTTGCAAGAAAACCTTAGTCCAAACATCCGCGTAATGCCGATTTAGGCTTATCGGTCGCTACGTTTCATCTTGGCTTGGTCTTTACGAAGTTTTAAGAGCTTGAGCTTCTGCGCAACAGCGGAGCTAAATTTCGCCCCTTAGCTAAATTCGCAATTAGATGCTAAATCTGCGTAGAATTTCGCCGTTTGCTTTTAAGAATATCGTAAATTTTGCTAAGGTTTTCTAGCGTGAAATTCATCCGTAAATTTTGTCTATAAAATTTAATTAAAAGCTTCTTATTTCGCTCGTGTAAGTTTTTTATGAGATTTCGTTTGTAAATTGGACATAGAATTTCTCCGCGAATTTCATCTTTTCATAAATTTAGATGAAAATGCGCCATAAATCGCAGAATTTTAGCTGGCTATAATTTCTTTTTATTATAATTGCGCCTTATTTCAACTAAAAGGGGAGCAAATGAAAGTATTTGTTTTGGCGGCTCTACTACTTGGTTTTCTATCTGCAAATTCTTTGGATCAGATCAAAAAAGATAGGCTCGTTCGCATAGGTGTATATAACGATCAGCCGCCGTTTAGTGCGCTCGTAGACGGCAAATATAGGGGATTTGAGATTGCTCTTGGCGAAAAGCTCGGTAAGGAGATTTTCGGCGATAATCCCGGCAAGGTAAAATTTGTCCCGATCACGGCTTCAAGACGCATTAGCGCTTTACAGCGCAATGAAGCGGATATGGTGATTGCGACCTTTACTCCTACGCCCACGCGAGCTAAGAAGGTGGATTTTTCAGAGCCTTATTTTAAGGTGCAGGTAGGTGTGCTAGCCAAAAAGGACGAAAATGTCACGAGCTTCGATCAGCTGCGCAAAAAGAGGATTTTTGTCATCAAACACTCTCCTATTCACAATTTCTTACGCAAAGCGGGCTTTAGAAAGAATTTAAACTTTTGCGCCAGCTCGGCTAAATGTTACCGCGCTTTCAAAAGGGCGAAAAACGCCGTGCATGTCGATGATAATCTAATCCTGCACGCATACGCAATCATCGATAATAAAACGCAGGTTGCTTTGGATGGTCTAGGTAAGCAAACTTACAACGCAATCGCCGTGCAGAAGGGCAATAATGCGCTGCTAGAGCTAATCAATACATCTTTAGCGGGATTAAAAAAAGACGGATTTTTAGATAAGACCTTTGACGATACGCTCGGGATTTTTTATCATGGCACGATCGATAAGAAGGAATTCTTAGTTGAATAAAATTTCGTGCAGAATTTAATTCGTGCGCCTGGTTTCCGCGTAAAATTCGATTCATTGTAATGATGGAGCGAGAAACACGTTGCGGGCTTAATTTGCTTTTAGAATTCGGCTTTGATTTTGCTTGCCTCTCCTAAAGCGCAAATTTTATCGGGATTAGTGAGGCTATTTAAAACGCGCGCACCACTAGTGCGAAATTTCATTTTTCGGAAGTAAAATTTTTAAGCGATTCGGCTGCATTTAAAATTTACGCAACTTTTATAGAGTCTGTTTCAATTTTGCGTTTCACAAAACCCACGCTAGCTTGTAAATTTCTATTTTTCAGCTCCAAATACCTGCTCCGTAGCTACAATTTTATGATTTAAATTTTAAAAATTCCTCTAAAAGGAGTTAAACCCCCAAGCGCTATTATCGCCTCAGTATGGAGAATTTAAAATTTACGCCCTACATCAAAGGCAAATTTTATGCAAAGTAGGCGCTAAATGAGCAGGCAGCAAATAATTTCAAATTTAGCGGTATCTGTCTTATCGGGTGCCGCGAAGCTGCATTTTATAAAGACGCGGCGAATACAAAAAATGGTCGTAAAATTTTTCCCCAAAAGCCAATCCCGATTTACTTCACCAGTTCGTAATTATACTCTTTCGTGCCGTCAAGTAGATTTGTGACGTTGTAGCCTCGCTCGTTTAGGGCTTTGGCGAGCTTGGCGCTGCGGTTGCCGCTGTAACAATGTGTGATCATCTTTTTGTCTTTATTGGCCTCAAGCACGTCCTTGTAATTTTCTAAAGGCTCGCCATCAGGAATATTTATCGCGCCTTTCATATGCCCCGCGTCGTAGTCTTTTTTCTCGCGCACATCGATGACTAAGACGTTCGGCTCATTCGCTATTTTCAAAAACCCCTCCGCGTTTATGCTGCCGACCTTATACAGCTCGTAGTCGTACTGCTTCACGCCGGGCGCATTCATAAGCACATTGAAGCCCTTTTGTTTAAGCAGATCAAGCGCCTTGCCGCTGCGGTTGCCTGTATTGCAATAAAGCACGACGTTTTTATCCTTGTAGGCGCTTATCTCGTCCAGTCTGCTTTCCAGCTCTCCAAGCGGGATGTTGATCGCGTGTTTTATGTGTCCTGTGGCGTACTCATCCGCGCCTCTGACGTCAATGACCAGATAATTTTCTTTCGCTCTATTGTCCTCCTCTATTGCTGATAGCGCCGCACCGCTTATGGCGTAGCCGTTAGACTGTTGCATCTCGGCGCCGCAAGTCGCAAAAGATCCCAATGCCGCCAGCAAAACCGCGCTTTTTAAAATTTTGTGAGAAATAAATTTCATATGCTTCCTTTGAATTTTAGCTTTTAAAGCGGGAGATTATATCAAAATTTTATCTAAATAGTGTGAATTTGTGCGGAATGCGTTAGATTATGCCGACGCGAGATTTGCCGATGCGAAAACGCGAAAGAGACCCAAATAAAAAACTTTTGCCAAAATAGCTTAAAGGCTCGTAGATAAAGATGCTTTGCGCAAATTTGTCTTTTAGAGGCGAAGCAACAAATCCAAAAAACTCACATTTGCCCGAAGGTAAATTTTATGCTTTTGCTAATTTTCATTATTTTTCAAGTATAAGTAAGATATAATCTCGAACTTTTTTGAGGCGCCGTATGCACTTAAAGGTAATTTGAAGATGGTGTCAAGAGAGAGACTTGAACTCTCGACCTCCGGCTTATGAGACCAGCGCTCTAACCAGCTGAGCTACCTTGACACGCGAAAAGAAATGGCAGTATAGCTAAATATTCTTATTTTTAATTGAAATACTTTAAAAGGAGAGAAAATGAATGCGGCTTTGATTTTATTAGTCGTCATAGTTTTGTTAGTTCTGGCGTTAGTGGGCGTTTACAACTCGTTCATCGCTAAGCGCAACCAGGTGCGAAATATCGCCTCTACCGTCGATACGCAGCTTAAAAAGCGCTATGACCTCATCCCAAATTTAGTTAGCACCACGCGCGAATATATGAGCCACGAAAACGCCGTGCTAACGCGTGTTAGCGAACTTCGCTCACAGGCGATCAACGCGGCTTCTAACGCAGATAAATTTAAATTAAATAGCGAAATTTCGGCTCTTTTGGGGCAGATTCGCATCGCAGTGGAGGCGTATCCGAACCTCAAAGCTAACGAATCATTTGTCAAATTACAAAACGCGTTAGGCGAGTGCGAGGAGCAGATCAGTGCCGCACGCCGCGCTTATAACGGCGCCGTTACGGTCTACAATAACGCCTGCGAGATGTTTCCTACTAACATTATCGCTAGCGTTTTTAACTTCGCCAAGGCAGAATTTTTCGCCACCAGCGAGCAAGAAAAGCAAGCCCCAAACGTCTCTGAGCTTTTCAAAAAATAGGCGCGAGACGTAGAAAATTTACGATGAAATTTTAAAATTTTATCGCGAATAACGCTTAGTGCCACAAGGCTAAATTTATAGCGAGCAAAACAGATCGCGCGCAAAATATATGCGCTTTAAAGGGTTTGCTTCGCACCCCCGCGTGCTCGTCATCTAGTTTGGGATATTTTGTGACGCGCGGTACTTAGAATTTTAACAATAAAATTTATAAAACTAATTTGATTTGCATTTTCTCGGCGCGCAGAAGCTCGTTTTAACAAGCAGCGCAACGCCAAATTTTAAAAGTCTAAATCTCGCAGTGTAAATTTTAGCTAGCTCGCCACCGGCGTTACTTACGCAAACGGCGGCAAAATATGCGGCGTTAGTCGTAAGTAATTTTGCAAATTTGCGCTTCAGTTACAGCTGCGAGGTCCTTCGGCGCAAGAGCGATCTGTTTTCCGCGCACGCCTGCGCTAACGTAAATTTTCTCCTGCGTTAGCGCTTTTTCATCGATGAAAGTGCGGAAGTGCTTTTTCATCCCAAGCGGCGAGCAGCCGCCCCTGACGTAGCCCGTGACCTTTTGCAAATCCTTCAAATCCATCAGCTCGCAACGCTTCGCACCACAGATGTGCGCGAGCGCCTTGAGATCCAAATTTAGATCGCCTTGCAGGCAGGCTACGATGTATTCGTGATCCGCCGTGCAAACTATCGTTTTATAGACCCGCTCGATCGGCTCGCTCACGCTATTTGCCACGTGTACCGCGTCTAAATTTAAAGGATCCACCGCGTATTCTTTGATCTCGTAGGGGATTTTCAGACCGTCCAGTACGCGCGCGGCGTTTGTTTTTGAACTCATTTCGCCTCCTTAAATTTAATAGCGGATTTTGTTTTCTTTCAAAAAATCGCGCAGATCTTCGTATTCGCTCTGATCGAAATAGCGCCATTTGCCGGGTTTTAACATCCCAAGCGTCATTCTACCGAATGCCGTGCGCTTAAGCTCCACGACATCCAGATCGAAATAGCCGAAAAATCTACGCAGCTCGCGGTTTTGCCCCTCGTTAATGATCGCTTTTATTTTCGTATAACCGCCGCTGCTAGGCATTATGCGGTAGCCCAAAAAGGGCTTAAATTCCATCGATTTGATTTTGCTTTTGGCGTGCGCGCCCTTACTCGCATCTGCGGCGAAAAAGCCTTCGCGGATTGCCGTTACGACCTCACCCCCCACCTCGCCTTTTACCTTTAGATAGTACTCTCGCTCGATGTCGCTGTTCATCAGTGCCGTAGCGATTGCGGGTGCATCGGTTAGCAGCAAAAGCCCCTCGCTTGCGAAATCCAAACGCCCCACGCTAACAAATCTGCTAAAGCCCTCAGGCAAGCTATCGTAAATCGTCCGCCTGCCGCGATCGTCCTTTTTAGTAACTAACTCGCCTTTGCGTTTGTTATAAACGATCATCGTAAATTCCGTCTTAGGCTTGATAAGACACGAGCCGATGCGGATCTTCTCCTCGCCGCTAACCTCTATAAAATCGCTAACGACGCGACCGTTAATGCTAACCTTGCCCTGCTTGATCAGCTCGTCCGCCTCACGGCGCGAGTAGCCGGTGTTATGGGAGATAAATTTATTCAGACGCATCTTTTGCATTATTTTAGCCCCAAGCTCGTTAGATCGTGAATATGCAAGATCCCCACGGGCATGCCATTTTCGACTACGGGCAGGACTTGAATTTTGAATTGCTCGATCAAATTTAGCGCATCTATTGCGAGCATATTTTTATCGTCTAGCATTTTAGGATTTTTGGTGGCATATTTTAGCGCGCCGTCATTGATGTCAAAATCCTCTCGCATCAGCGCTCGGCGCAGATCGCCGTCGCTTAAGATCGCCTCGAGCGCGCCTTTTTCGTTTACTAACAAGACGGTGCCGAGCTTTCCGTGCGTCATAACGTCAATAGCTTGTTTTAGGCTGGCGTTATGCTTTATAACCGGTAAATTTTTACTTTGCATCACGTCTTTTACTTTGACGAAAAGCCGCTTGCCCAGGCTGCCGCCGGGATGAAAATTTGCAAAATCCTCTTTGCCGAATCTGCGCTGCCTCATCAAACAGATCGCTAACGCGTCTCCTAACGCAAGTGTTAGCGTCGTAGAAACCGTAGGCGCGGCGCCTAGCGGGCAGGCCTCTTTGACGATATTTAGGCTTATGAACTCATCGCTAACCTTACCGAGCGAGCTGTTTTTATCGCGCGCCATCGCAATGATCTTCACGCCGAAGCGTTTGAGATGAGGTAAAATTCTAACCAGCTCCTCGCTCTCGCCGCTAAAGCTGATCGCAAGCACCATATCGTCCTTACCGATCATACCCAGATCGCCGTGCAGTGCCTCGGTAGGGTGGACAAAAAACGACGGCGTACCGGTGCTGGCAAGCGTCGCAGCGATCTTGGCGCCCACATGTCCGCTCTTGCCCACGCCGGTGACGATTACCTTGCCTTTGCAAGCTAGGATCAAGCTTACGGCTCGCTCAATTTCGCTGCCGATAAGATCTGCATGCCGCAAAAGCTCCGCTCCTTCGAGCCTCAGCACCTCTCGTGCCGTATCTAGAATTTCACTCATTAAACCTTCTTTTTAAAATTTGCTTTCATTTTACGCCTCTTTACGCCGCGCCTAAATTTGCGCTAGCCAAAATTTCACGCCCTTGAAATTTACACCATAAAATTCTAATCTACAAAATCGCGCGCCGCTCTGCCCGCTTGCCGCAGCCTTCCTAGGCATTCTTTAAATTTTGCCTTACGCCGAAATTCTGTGCTAAAATTTTACTTGCCGCTTTAAAATTTCGCGCTGCAAGACCTGCTAATGCCGCTTTTAAATTCCAACGCTGCAAAGCCCGCTTACGTCGTAAAATTCGGCACTCTACGCCCGCAACATAAAATTTCATGCACCCACGACACCGCAAAGCAAGCCTTAAATCCATAAAATTTAGCCGCGCTTACATCAAATAAATCACCGGCACAATGGTCGGATATTTTTTGATCTTTCTAAAGATGTGCTTTCGCACGGCCTGGCGAATCTTGCCCTCCAGCGCCCAGTGATCTAGCAAAATTTCATCTTTTAAATTCGCTAGAAACTGCTCGATGATGCCCTGCATCTCCTTGGTAAAGTGCGCCGTTTGATTATCGGCGACGAGCCCGTAGGTGATGACGCGCGTCTGAATGAGTCTCTTTTCGTTTTTGTCGATCTGCGCGATGATGACCGCGACGCCCGCATCGGCTAAATTTTGACGGTGTTTGACGATCTCGTCGGAGATCTGCTTGTTGATCTGGTTGTCGATGAAGACCTTGCCCGTCTTGACGGTCTTGACGCGCTTTAGGTATTTTTCGCAAACCTCCATCTGATCGCCGTCGTTCATCAGATAGATATTTTTCTCCTCGATACCGCACTCCATCGCGGTTTCTTTGTGTTTTACGATGTGATTATACTCGCCGTGCACGGGTAGGAAAAATTTCGGCTTTATCAGGCGCAGCATGAGTTTTTGCTCCTCGATCGAGGCGTGCCCGCTTACGTGTATCTCGCTGAAGTCCTGATACGCGACCTTTGCGCCGCTTTTTAGCAGGTAGTTAAGCACGGTCGAAACGCTGCTTTCGTTGCCGGGGATTGCTTTGGCGCTGATGATTACCTGATCGGTGGATTTGATTTTAATGTATTTGTGCTCGTCCGTCGCCATGCGGTACAGCGCACTCATCGTCTCGCCCTGCGAGCCGGTAGTTACAATCAAAACCTCATTATCCGGGTATTTGGAGACCTGATCGGCATCGACGAAGATCTTTTTGTCTAAATTTACGTAGCCGAGCTCCATCGCGGTAAATAAATTTCGCTCCATGCTTCGCCCGATGACGCAAACCTTGCGGCCGTATTTTACGCCGCGCTCAATAGCCTGATAGACGCGGTGGATGTTTGAGCTGAAGGTGCTCATTATCACGCGCCCCTTACAGCTTGAAAATATTGTATCAAAGGTCTTCCCTACCGAGCTTTCGGACTTTGTGATCCCCTCTTTGTGCGAATTTGTGCTATCGCTCATCAAAAGCATAACTCCGCGATCGCCGTAATAAGCTAGGCGGTTCAGATCAGTCGGATAGCCGTCGATCGGCGTGTGATCGATCTTAAAATCGCCCGTGTGGATGATCGTGCCCGCCTTCGTCGTGATCGCAAGCGCACTTGCGTCGATGATTGAGTGCGTTATGTGGATAAACTCGACCTCAAAATCGCCGATCTGATAGAGCTGGCGCTTCTGCACGGGGCGGAAGTAGCTGCGTTCGGCTTTTAGGCCGTGCTCTTCAAATTTATTGCTTATCATCCCCAAAGGAAGCGGCGTAGCGTAGATCGGGAATTGAAATTCTTTGAAAAAATATGGCATCGCGCCGATATGATCCTCGTGCGCGTGGGTGATGAGGATGCCTTTGATCTTATTTTTTATCTTGCGGATGTAATCAAAATCAGGGATCAAAATATCCACGCCGAGCATACTCTCCTCCGGAAAGCTCATGCCCACATCGACGATGATCGCGCTCGTATTGGTCTCAAAAACGGTCATATTCGCGCCGATCTCACCCAGTCCGCCAAGCGGCGTGATACGCACCGTCTCATCGCTGCGATTAGCGTCTTTAAGCGGGTGCAGGCGCTCCTCGTGGATCAGCTTGTTTTTCGCGATCGCATCGTCCATCGCCTTCTGCCACGGCTCGTTGCCAGTAAGGCTTTTTGGCATATTTGAGCGCTTTTTATGCTTTTTCTTTTTCTGAGCGTCTGAGGAGCTTGCATCGCCTGCGGCGCTAGAATTTGCGCCCTTTGCGTTATTGCCGCCTGGTTTTGCGCGGCCGTCGCGGTTTAAATTTGAACCGCTCGCGCCGTTTTCGTTGTTTTTTGGATATGCGCCGCCGAAATGCGCACCATTCGCACCGTCCGTGTCGCCGCGGGACGAACCGCCCGCAGAATTTGATCCGTTGCGAGAGCCATTTTTTGAACCCTTTGAACGAGCGGAATTTTGCCCGTTTTTCGCGCCTTTGTTTTTGTGAGAGCCATTTTCATGCTCGCCGCCGAATTCCGCACTACCCGCAGAGCCTTCGCTTGCGATAGATTTTTTTAGATTTTCCTTGCGTTTTTTATAGCGATTGCTTTTTTTGAGTCGTTCGACGCCGTTTTCATTTCTGTTTTCTTCCATCTTTTGCCTTTAAATTTTTAAAAATTTCTAAAAAAAGGGTGGAATTTAACTCATGTGCCCGAACTGTGGGCGGAATTTTCAAATTTAAAAAGATCTCTTCGGCTAAGCCTCTATCAAATTTTGCGCTTAAATTTTTAATAAGCGTCTTTCGCGGCGCGCTGAAAGATACGCGCAAAAAGCTTTTAAATTTCTCGTATTCATCGAGATTTTGGAAGCGGGCGCAACTTTTTACGCCAAGATCATCTGCGTTTATCTCGGTGCCTGGCTTAAAATTTTTGCCTTTTACGAGCCTGATCACCGATGAGGTCACCTTCGGCGCGGGCTCGAAGCAGCCGGGCTCAACGTCAAACAAAAGCTCGCAGCCGCCCGCAAGATCGGCCAGAATCGAAAGGGCACTAAAATCGCTCTGTCCGGCTTTGGCGCAGAATTTTAAAGCGACCTCCTTTTGGATCATAACCAAAAATCCGCCGCATAGCTCATCGTCGATCGCCTGCAAAATCATCTTCGTAGCGACATAGTAGGGCAAATTTGCGACCAAAAAATATTCGCCGCAGCCAAGTCCCCGCTCCTGCCAAATCCGCAAAGCATCGCCCAAAACGAGCTCAAGCTCGCCGTTAGCGATCTGCTGCGCAAATTTAGCGCTTAAAATTTGATATAAATCTTCATCTATCTCGAAACTTTTTAATCTGTAAAATTCCAAAAGCTTACGAGTTAAATCACCTAAGCCAGCCCCGATCTCAACGACATTCTGTACATTCTCGGGAATCGCTTGGATGATCTTGCTTAAAACGGCTTCGTCTTTTAAAAAATTTTGCCCGAACTCTTTTTTCGCCCTAATCATCGCGAGAGTCTAGCCAAATTTTACTTATAAAGTCATTATGTTAAGTAAAATTTGGCTAAAATCATAAAAAATTTTATTCCGAAGGGCTGCTTTGAATAGATTCGCAAAACGCATAATCCCATGCCTAGATGTCAAAGACGGACGGGTGGTAAAGGGCATAAATTTCGTAGGTCTCATAGATGCGGGCGATCCGGTCGAGATAGCCAAACGTTACAACGAGGAGGGCGCGGACGAGCTGTGCTTCCTCGATATCACGGCGTCGCACCTTGGGCGCGATACGATTGTGGATGTCGTGGAGCGGGTCGCGCGCGAGCTTTTTATCCCGCTGACCGTGGGCGGCGGCATCCGCACGATAGATGACATCTCGCGCCTGCTAAACGTCGGCTGTGACAAAATAAGCCTCAACTCGGCCGCGATAAAAAATCCAAATTTAATAGACGAAGCGGCGAACAAATTCGGCTCGCAGTGCGTCGTAGTCGCGATCGACGCAAAACGAAATTCGAATGAAATTTCGCGCGGCGATTTATATGACGCGGCGAGGAATTCAAACGGAAATTTACACGACGACATGCGAAATCCAGACGCAAATTTGGGCAGTGAGACTCGAAATTTTGGCAAAATTTTACGCAGCTCGCAGGATGAAATTTTGACCCAAAACGGCGAGCCTTGCGGCTATAGTGTGTTTATAAACGGCGGCAGGCTGGAGACCGGCAGGGATGCGCTTGCTTGGGCGAAAGAGGTGCAGGAGCGCGGCGCAGGCGAAATTTTACTCACGTCGATGGACTGCGACGGCGTTAAAAATGGCTTTGAGTTAAATTTGACGCGGATTTTTAGCGAGCTTGACATCCCCGTCATCGCAAGCGGCGGTGCGGGTAAAATGGAGCATTTTAAGGACGCATTTTTAGCAGGCGCGGACGCATGTCTAGCGGCATCGATTTTTCACTTCAGAGAGATCGAAATCAAGGCACTAAAAGCGTATTTGCAAAAACAAAATATTGAAGTGAGACTGTAAATTTGGTCAGATTTATACCGCAGGGTTGAAACTAGCCGTCAAAGCGACCAAATAATTAATTTTATTTCAGCCTTTATTATCTTGCAAGTTTTTTGCAAGCATCGTTTTTGCTTAGATAAAATTTCTTCGTTTTAGCTAAATTATAAGCTTTTTTTATGATACTTTTCCATCTTCTACCCGCCACCTGCACTACTACCATTATGGAAGATAATGGTACAGCTCTCCTAGATATTTGCTTAAATCGATTTTAATTTCACCTGATACTTTACGACGAAAAAATTTAAAAATTTAGCCTTAAATTTATCGTCATTTTGCTATGATTAGCGAAAAATAACGAAAGCGTAAATCCATAAATGATAATCTCTGCCGGACGAAATGAAATTTTTGATTTTGCCCTGCCTATGGGCGTAGGACTAGTGGATATGAGTATAAATTTGACTAAATTTTTATGCGAAAATAGGCAAAGCTTGCCGAGTGAAATCATTTTCGTGGGTTCTGCAGGGCTATATAAAGAAGGTAAAATTCTAAAAATTTATGAAAGCAGATCGGCTGCAAACTGCGAGATATCGGCGCTTTATGAACTTTCATACTCTCCAATTAACTATGAAATTCTAGCTAGGAATTCTACCAATGTTTCATATGAAACAATAACTAATAGCTCAACTTTTATCACGACCGATAAAAAATCCGCGCTAAAATTTTTTGAGCGAGGTTATTTTTTAGAGAATATGGAATTTTTTGCGGTTCTCAAGGTAGCACAAAAATTTCAAATTCCTGCTTACGGAATTTTTTGTGCGACGAATTTTTGCGATTCAAACGCTCACACGGATTTTTTAAAAAATCACGCCGCTGCAAAAGAAAATTTAACTAAATATCTAAAAACTAAGGCATTAATTTGAAAAATATCTTTGATTTTACGATGAAAGAGCTTGAAAATTTCATCGAACCGAAATTTAGAGCCAAGCAAATTTACGAATGGATTTACAAAAAGAATGTGGATGACTTCACACAAATGCTAAATCTACCAAAAGAGATCCGTCAAAGTTTAGCCCAAAATTTTTATTTAGACCCGCTTAAATGCGTCAGATCCGAAACAAGTAGCGATGGCAGTATCAAATACCTTTTCGCTCTCAAAGACGGCAAGACGATCGAAAGTGTCCTGCTGCCGATGAAGGATGAGCTGCGAGATGAAAACGAAAAAATTATAAGACGCGCGCGCTACTCAATCTGCGTAAGTTCGCAAGTGGGTTGTAAAATTGGCTGTAGCTTCTGCTTGACAGCAAAAGGTGGCTTCGTACGGAATTTAACTCCAGGCGAGATCGTGGCTCAAATTTGGCTCATCAAGAAAATGAACGCGATCCCGTACGAGCGCCGCGTCAATGTCGTATATATGGGGATGGGCGAACCGCTTAATAACCTAGACAACGTTGCCAAAGCCGTGCAAATTTTAAAAGAAAACGACGGACTCGCAATAGCGCCGCGTCGCCAAACGATAAGTACGAGCGGACTTTCTACGCAGATAAAAAAGCTTGGCGAAATGGATCTTGGCGTGCTACTCGCGATCTCGCTGCATGCAGTGGATGACGAACTGCGTGAAAAACTAATGCCGATAAATCGCGCCTACAATATTGCATCGATCATGCAGGCGGTGCGCGAGTTCCCAATCGATCTGCGAAAGCGCGTGATGTTTGAATACCTCATGATCGATGGGGTAAATGACCGCTCAAGCGATGCCAAAACGCTAGTGAAGCTTCTGCACGGCATCCGCGCAAAAGTAAATCTGATCTATTTTAATCCGCACGAAGGCTCGAGCTTTGGCAGACCAAGCCCCGAAAATATGGTGAAATTTCAAGACTATCTATGCGCGCACGGTATTACCTGTACGATCCGCCAGAGCAAGGGGCTAGATATCAGTGCGGCGTGCGGACAGCTCAAGCAAAGAAACGAGCAAGGTAAAATTTTAGATTAAAATGGCGTCAATATGGATAAAATTTAAAAAGATAGAAAAAATTCGGCTAATATTTCCAGATCATAAGGCAGATCAGTAAAAAATTTATAACGGAGTAGCAATGGACGCGCAAAAAATAATGGATGAGATCGGCGTCTTCTTAAACAGATCGCTGCTTAAAAAATCCTAGATTACAAGCGCTGAAATCATCCGCGAATTCCTTCTTATCTACCCTTAATATTTCGAATTTTCATAGAAATTAACAATTACAATCCAAGTCTCATGCCAATATCTTGCGATATTTTTATTGTTTGTTTTTGTTCTATGCTACGGTCTATGCCCAAACCAAGTACCCTCTTGCAATATTCCCCAAAAGAAGCAACTACCCGTTTTGCTCCCCATGCTTGCTATTAATGCCGAGCTTTCTAAATTAACAGAGCCTCCCGCCCCGCCCTTTTGCTTAAATAGAAAATTGGCGTATTCGTCAAATTCTTTTTTAAATATTCCATGTTCTTGATTGTATTTTTTAAAAGAATCAACATCGGATTTAAAATCTTTTATGCTACCGCCCAACTTATCTTGAAGCATCCAATATTTATGCGCTCTGAGCTCAAATTTACCGTAATTTTCGCTACCGAAAATAAATATATGAACCCACCGTCTAGCCAAGCTGAATTATGTGCTTTTAAAGCCGTAACACTTTTTCCCAATATAGCCCATCGCAAAATAAAATCGTCTTAAAATTTTCAAATAACTATAGATGAGAAATTAATAATTAACGCCGTTGTAACCACAAAATTTTATAAAAACCGGCAAAAGCAAAATTCTGGTCATAAAAATAATCATCGCTGCCTCAAAATTTTATTGAGTTGCTTAAATTTTACCGATTTTCGCGAGATTATAAAACTCTCTCGCGGCATCGAATTTGCTTTTTATCTCATATCGCTCTCCGCTCAGTTCGAAGCAAATTACATTCGCGTGCAGTAGCAATCTAGGCGCCCCCGTCGTTCTGATCCGCTCCGTCTCATCCATCTTTTTATCCAATATCAGCTCCGCTTGCTCTCGAGAAAGCCCATACAGCGGCTCTCCCAGTATCGGCGTACCCGCGGCAAATAGATGCAGCCTGATCTGATGCTGCCTACCCGTCAGCGGATAGCACTCGATCAGGCTAGCGTCTATGTCCGAGAAATATCGCAGCGGGCGTATCAGCGTGATCGCCTCCTTACCGTCGCGCGATATTTTCATACGAATTTTAAGATCGGCAAACTCGTCGCTAGGGGCAATCGGAGCATCAATCACAAATCCCTCAAAATCCTTTAAAAATTTCAGTTTTTCGCTAAATTTTGCGTATTTTGCAGGCTCAAATTTTTTCAAATTTACACAGCCCTTAGAAGTAGCTGGCAAAGATTTAGCCGCAGATAAGGCGTAAGGTTTATGTCCGTTATCCGTGCTACTCATCGCGATAGCGGGTTTAAGCTTATCACTCACGCCGCAGGATAAGTCATCAAATTCAAATCCGCTGCCAACATCGCCAGCAGGAGCGCCAGATTTAAATTTAGCCTGCGCGCCGCCAGATAGAGCGCTGCGCCATAATCCCCTACTCGCACCATTAGACAAGATATTAAATCCAAATTTATCGCCTGCCCCTTTTAAAGCTCGCATATCGCGCAGATCCGATACGTTATCTGGTAAACTCACAGCATCGCCCGCAAATTTTGATCCGCAAATTTCATCAAAGCCTAGAGCATAGCAATTCTCTATCTCGCCATTGCAAGCGGCACTTTGCAAATCCCCTCGCAAGCCCTCTCTCAAATCCCCTTGCACGAGCGCTAGATAGCTTTTCATCACCCTACGCTGTTCGAAGCACTCTTTAAGCTCGCGCGCCGCATCTTTATCCTTGGCGACGATAAGAATTCCGCTGGTTTCTAAATCAAGCCTATGCGCCACGCACGCGTCCTGCCCGTATAGCGACCAGATCTCGTCATACATATTATAAGGCGAGTTACGCCCGCTCGGATGGCTTAAAATTCCACTCGGCTTGTCAAATGCCGCAAACGCATCGCACTCAAAGATCGGCTTCAGTCCGCGCGGCTCGCATTTGTAATCGATCAAAAAAATCTCTCCGTGCGCGACAGAGTTTTTATGTAAATTTTGATCTTCCGCATCGATCACGCGGTGCTTGTCACAGATACGCTGCGCGGATTTCATATCGTATCCGAGGCTAAGCAGAATTTCGTAAATTTTGCGCCCCTCAAAGCTTCCCAAGCTTCTTTTCTCATAACCCATATTAAACTTTCAGCCCCATTTTTATATAATTTTTGCCATCATTATACAAGAAATTCTAACCGAAAGGCTACTAAAATGGTCGAAAGATACGCAAGAAAAGAGATGTCTGAAAAATGGAGCTTGCAAGCCAAATACGACGCGTGGCTAAAAGTCGAGCTCGCAGCAGTTAAGGCGTGGAATAAACTAGGTCTAATAAGCGACTGCGATAAAGATAAAATTCTACAAAACGCAAGCTTTAAGATCGAACGGATAGATGAGATCGAAAAGACGACCAAGCACGACGTGATTGCATTTCTAACGAGCGTGAGTGAGAGCCTTGGGCAGGAGAGCCGCTTCGTGCATTACGGCATGACTAGTAGTGACTGCATCGATACTGCCGTCGCGCTACAAATCAAAGAAAGCATGGAGCTCATCATCGAGGATGTGCAAAATTTAAAAGCCGCGATAAAATCTCAAGCCATGAAGCATAAAATGACGCTGATGGTCGGGCGCAGCCACGGTATCCACGGCGAGCCGATCACTTTCGGGCTCGTGCTTGCGGTCTGGTATGATGAGATAAATCGCGCACTAGAGCTTTTGCAACACGCAAAAAGCGTCGTCAGCTACGGTAAAATAAGCGGTGCGATGGGGAATTTCGCCCACGCTCCACTAGAGCTGGAAGAGCTAGTGTGTGAATATCTGGGGTTAAAGCCCGCCCCCGCGTCCAATCAAGTCATCCAGCGCGATCGCTACGCGCAGGTAATGAGCGCACTTGCGATCCTGGCTTCCAGCTGCGAAAAGATCGCTATCGCAATCCGCCACTATCAACGCACCGAGGTTTATGAAGCGGAGGAATTTTTTAGCCCAGGTCAAAAGGGCTCTAGCGCGATGCCGCACAAACGAAATCCTGTGCTTAGCGAAAACGTAACGGGACTATGCCGTATGATCCGTAGCTTCGCAATACCCGCGATGGAGGATGTAGCGCTATGGCACGAACGCGACATCAGCCATAGCTCGGTCGAGCGATTTATCCTCCCTGATGGCTTTATAACTGCTGATTTTATGCTAAATCGCTTGACGAGCTTGATCGAAAAACTGCTCGTATATCCCGAAAATATGATGAGAAATCTAAATTTAACCGGTGGGCTCGTGTTTTCGCAGCGCGTACTGCTAGAGCTGCCTAAACGAGGAGTTAGCAGAGAGGATGCTTATAAAATCGTGCAACGCAATGCAATGAAGGTCTGGGCGGATCTGCAAGAGGGTAAAAAAGCTATAGATGAGCAAGGGCATAGCTTGTTTTTGCAAAATTTGCTAGCAGATACAAAGCTGCGAGAAAAGCTAAGCGAAAGCGAGATCAAAGAGTGCTTCGACTACGGATATTACACCAAAAACGTAGACGCGATTTTCGCTAGGGTTTTTGGCAAATAGCAGACACGCGACTTGCTATTTTAAAGCTCCGAACGGGCCTACAAAATATAGCGAGGCGGCTAGAAATTTATGTTTGCGCCGAAGCGCTTTAAAAACAGCGATTAAAATTTTAAAATTTTTACAAAGATAAAATTTTAGTAAAAGCGTAGCGCTTGCGGATAAATCTGGTATCTAAATCCGCACGGATCGTGCGCCACTACTTTTACCGTGAATTTATAAAGGTAAAATTCTAAGCTTGCGGTTAATCTTAAAATCGTAAAAATTTAATGCTTTAAAACGTCAAAATTCTTAGACGCAGTAGTTTTAGAATTTTACCGCAAAATTTAAGTGCTAATCCCGAAAATGTAAATGCGAGATTTCCATAAAGCAAAATGACATTTCTGCGCTAGGCCAAGCTATGGGTCGCAAGATATCCGAAGCAATTATGAAACAAATTTAAAGTGGCAAATGGAAATATTGATAAAATTCCGCTTTTTCAACTTGAAATTATAACGATTCTTAGAAAAAAGCGGATTGAGTAAAATTTCATAAATTCCATCAATTTAAGTGCTTACCAGATAGCACTAAAAATAGGAAATTAAACTTGGGTAATGATATTTTTAAAAATTTTAAAATTTTATACGCGTAAGCGGGTAAAATTTGACGTCTAGTACCGGCAGCACCCTTGATTATCATATAATTGCATCTGAATTGCTAGCAAATTTCGGATTAAACAATTCTGCGATTTGATGTCTAATAATTATTTGGAATTTAAAATGGATGGAGCGGGAGTTCGTTCGCTCCATCCTGCGCTAGCACGTTAGAATTTTTAAAATTTAAAGTTATACCCCATATAAATTCCATGGTTAGTCTCATATACCTTGTCTACGTCCTCTCCGAGTTTACTGGCCTTGTACCTCGTGTAGTCTGCCTTGTAGCCAAACTCGATCTCGTTATGCTCATCAAAGCTATATAAACCGCCCAGTCTTGCGCCGATTACCCAGCCAGGCAGAGTCTTTGAAAGCGAATCGCTGCTTCCGTCAGATTCGTCATATGAATAAATTTTATATTTCAAAAATGAAACCCCTGTATATGCGCCCGCTACGAGTTTAAAGCCGTTTACAATCTCAGGCGTAAAATCCCCGCCTATGAACAGGCTATGCTTGTTCCACTCGTGTTTAAATATGACGTCCTCCTCGTCAGTGCCAGTTTTCGAAGCTTTGAAATCATACAAGTACTCGCCGTACGCCCTAGCTATACCAAAATCATAGCCGCCTTTAAAGCCGAGCGCAGCCTGACCCTTATTATCTTTATTCGTGCCAGAATCGTCCTCGTCAGACCATTTAGTAGTGATGCTGGATTTAAAAGAATAATCTCCCTCGATACCTAAAAATATCCCCTCGCCGAAGCTTGAGCTTGCGCACACCGCAGCGGCAAACGCCGCGATTAAAATTTTGTTTTTCACATTTTCTCCTTACAATTTATAATTTCGGGCTTTCCACCGCCGCCGCTTTTGCCATTTTACCGCTTGCTATCTTTAAGCATTTCCCGCCAGATTTGCTTACAAGCGCATTTAAAATTTGTTGATTATAATATCCTTTTTTTGAAATTTCGATGAATTTCGCGACAAGACTTGGAATTTTATCTCACTCGCCTTGGATAAAATTCTATCTTGATTGCCAGCACGGAATTCGACGAAATTCTACGCCGCCTCCCTTGAACAGTTAGCAAATTTAAATGCCGGGTGTCATTAAAAAATAATCTGTGATGAAATTTAAAGCGCTTACTTAGTTGTTCGTTTTTATGTATAATTTAAAATTTACACACGAGATAAGTGCCGTGTTACCGATAGTAACTGCACTTTTAAAAATTTAAGACGATTTGATTTGGAATTTATAAAATTCCCGCCTCATTTTTGTATCATAAGCCAAATCCAAAAAAGGAGTATCTATGGAAGAACACAAAGTGGAGTTACGCAACTCCCGCTTACAAGGGCCGCTAGACTCAGACGTAGACGAGCTGGGTTTAGACAGGCTCACCGACACCGTGCCGTTTCCTAAGCGCGGCGTCATCATTATGGCGATTGCCGCTGCAGTGGGCTTTGCTCTATATGCCGCGTTACCATTTGAGCCCAATGTCAAAAAAGGCCTTGCGCTACTTGCTTTCATCGCGATTATGTGGCTTACAGAGGCCGTGCATATCACGGTAACCGCGCTTATGGTGCCGGTGCTTGCGGTAGCTATCGGGCTTGGTAAATTCGCTAAAGATGGCACTTTCACGGCCGCCACCATCAAAAGCACGCTTGCAAATTTTGCGAACCCTACGATCTTTACCTTTTTCGGCGGTTTTGCTCTGGCAACGGCTCTGCATATGCAAAAGCTCGATAAAAAGATCGCGATGTGGCTAATCGCCCGCGCAGGCGGTCGCTTGGGTGTAGCTGCGATTTTAATCTGCCTTGCTACGGCGATCCTTTCGATGTGGGTTTCAAACACCGCAACTGCTGCGATGATGCTTCCGATCGCGCTTGGAATTTGCGCCAACATGGACGAGAGCAAAGATCGCGGCACGCTCGTGTTTTTGCTTTTAGGCATCGCGTATTCTGCAAGCATCGGAGGTCTGGGCACGCTCGTGGGATCTCCGCCAAATTTAATCGTAGCTCAAGCCTTGCACTACAGCTTCGCAGACTGGATGAAGGTAGGTTTGCCACTAATGTGCGTGATGCTACCAATAATGCTTGTGGTGCTTTATATAATTTTCAAGCCGAATTTAAGCCATAAAATAGAGATGGATCTGGAGCATATCCCTTGGACGCGCGAGCGCATTATTACGATCGTCGTATTTGCTCTAACAGCGCTTGGCTGGATATTTTCAAAGCAAATTTCAGCCCTTGTGGGCTTTAAAGTGGATGATGCTTACGTCGCCATCTGCTCGGCAGTCGTAATCGTCATTCTAGGGCTTGCCAAATGGCACGACATCGCCGAAAACACCGAGTGGGGCGTGTTACTGCTTTTTGGCGGCGGACTTACGCTAAGTGCGGTTTTAGGCGATTCCGGAGCTTCTAAGGTGCTTGGTGATCTAGTCGCGCACACTTTCGGCAGAGCGCCTACTTACATCGTACTTTTGGTAACGGCAGTTTTCATCATCTGCCTTACGGAATTTACGAGCAACACCGCCTCGGCGGCGCTTTTAGTGCCGGTATTTGCGGGAGTAGCAGCGCAAATGGGGCTGCCAAAAGAAACTCTTACTATAGTAATCGGTGTGGGCGCAAGCTGCGCTTTCATAATGCCGGTAGCGACGCCGCCGAATGCTTTGGTTTTCGGCACGGGACGCATTCGCCAGGCGGAAATGGTACGAAGTGGTGGAATTCTAGCGATATTCTCCGCGTTTTTGGTTTCGGGATACGCGTATATTTTTTACTCGTAAAATTCCGTCAAAATTCTATAGTCCGGGTATCTACTCGGACTAAATATATTTATAAGATATATTTTTAAACTCCTAAATTTTCGGAATCTTTATAAAAAAATTCTAATTTAATACTATTTTAATCAGTTATCTGTATAATACACATATTTTACGGAAAGAAGAATTTATGGATTTTGATTTTATAGCTAAATTTAGCCCTATGTTCGTAAAGGCGGGAATTTTAACGCTAAAGCTCGCATTTTACGGGATTTTATTATCCATTATCATCGGCTTTATCTGCACGCTAATAAAATATAAAAGATTGCCTCTATTAAGCCCGCTTGTGAGCGCATATATCGAGCTATCGCGTAATACCCCGCTTTTAATTCAGCTATTTTTTCTATACTACGGCCTGCCCAAGCTCGGCGTTCAAATTTCGGGCTTTACCTGCGCGATCGTAGGTCTTGCGTTTTTGGGCGGAAGCTATATGAGCGAGAGCTTTAGGCTCGGTTTTGAGGCGATAAAAAAATCTCAGATCGAAAGCGCGATGAGCCTCGGTCTTAGCGAGGCGCAGATAGTATTTTACGTCGTGCTACCGCGCGCTTTTGCGATCGCCCTACCCTCCATTAGCGCAAACATCATATTTCTACTCAAAGAAACTTCGATCGTTAGCATAGTCGCACTTGCCGATCTCGTTTATGCCGCAAAGGACGTGATCGGGCTGTATTACAAGACGAACGAAGCGCTATTTATGTTAAGCGTTTCGTATCTGATCATAATCCTGCCGCTTTCGCTAGCGCTTACGCTGCTTGAAAAACGCCTTGCGTATATGAGAGGCTAGCGATGGAACTCTTAAGCGGCGAAAATTTAATCAGGCTTCTTGGCGGGCTTGGGGTCACGCTGCAAATCGCGCTCATCTCGATCGCGGTTTCGCTCGCTCTAGGCTTGGTGCTTGGAATTTTAATGGCCTCTGGGCGCAGAGCCTTATACATCCCGCTTAAAATTTGCCTGGAGATCGTGCGCATCATGCCGCCCATCGTTTGGCTATTCATCGTATATTTTGGCGCGAGCAAGGCATTTGGCATCCACATCTCAAATATCGCGGCTTCGATCATAGTCTTTAGCGTCTGGGGCGTTTTTGAGATGATGGATCTGGTGCGCGGCGCCGTGCTTAGCATCCCCAAGCATCAGTTCGAAAGCGCCGAAGCGCTCGCATTTAGCAGATTTCAAATTTATCTCTACGTGATCCTGCCGCTTGCGATGAGGCGCCTGGTGCCCGCGACGATAAATTTATTCAGCAGGATGATAAAAACAACCTCGATTGCCGTACTCATCGGCGTCATCGAGCTCGTCAAGGTCGGGCAGCAGATCATCGAAGTGAACGTCTTCCGTGACAATTACGCGCCGCTAATCATCTACGGAGCGATATTTTTCGTATATTTTTTGATCTGCTATCCAATCTCGGCGCTTTCGAAAAAACTAGAAAACAGGTGGAGCTGATGGAAATTTTAAAAATCGATAAAGTCAATAAATTTTACGGCGAGCTGCACGCGCTAAAGGACGTCAGTCTTAGCGTCGCACAAGGCGAAGTCGTAGTGATCCTAGGCCCTAGCGGCTGCGGTAAAAGCACCCTACTTCGCACGATCAACGGGTTAGAGCCGGTACAAAGCGGAAATTTTATAATCGAGGGCGAGCGGATCGATCAAAATTTCAAAGAGTGGCGTAGGATCAGGCAAAAGATCGGTATGGTCTTTCAAAGCTATGAGCTCTTCGATCATCTAAGCGTGCTGCACAACATAATCTTAGGTCCGATGAAGGTGCAAAACGTTCCGAAAGAGGAAGCGATAACTCTAGCTCGCGAATGGCTAAAGATCGTAGGTCTTGCGGATAAGGAAAACTCCTACCCCAAAGAGCTTAGCGGCGGGCAGAAGCAACGCATCGCGATCGTACGAAGCCTTGTGATGAAGCCCAAGATCATGCTTTTTGACGAGGTTACCGCGGCGCTTGATCCCGAGATCGTGCGCGAGGTGCTAGACGTAATGCTAAATCTCGCCAAAGAGGGACAGACGATGCTAATCGTAACGCATGAGATGGGCTTTGCGCGCGCCGTAGCCGATCGCATAGTTTTTATGGACGACGGACACATTGTGGAGATTAACGAACCGGAGGCGTTCTTTACCGCGCCGAAGAGTGAGCGCGCAAAGAAATTTCTAAATATGTTCGAATTTAAAAAATAAATTTTAATAAAGGAGAAAAGATGAAAAAAACGCTAAGCACGCTTTTTATCTTAGGTGCGTTATTTTTCGCAGGTTGCAACGATGAGGGCAAAGGCTCCTCAAATTCCGCGCAAGGTTCCGCCGCGCCGCAAAGTTATATCGACGGAGTTAAAAAGCGCGGTATAGTAAGGATCGCGGTTTTCGGCGACAAGCCGCCGTTTGGTTATATCGACGAGACGGGTAAAAACGCGGGATATGACGTGTATTTTGCAAAACGTATCGCAAAGGAGCTTTTGGGCGATGAGAGCAAGGTTCAGTTCGTGCTCGTAGAGGCCGCCAATCGCGCGGAATTTTTGGCGTCGGATAAGGTCGATATCACGCTTGCAAATTTCACCGTCACGCCGGAGCGTAAAGAGGTCGTGGATTTCGCGCTACCATATATGAAGGTAGCCCTCGGCGTCGCGAGCAAGGACGGCGATATCACCGACGTTTCGCAGCTTAAAGACAAAACGCTTTTAATCAACAAAGGCACGACCGCGGATCTGTATTTTACGAAAAACCATCCCGAAATCAAGCTTTTAAAATTTGACCAAAATACCGAGACTTTCGGTGCGATGCTGGATGGCAGGGGCGATGCGATCGCGCATGATAATACGCTTTTGTTCGCATGGACTAAGTCAAACCCTGGCTTTAAGGTAGGTATCCGCTCGCTAGGCGATCAGGACGTCATCGCGCCTGCGGTCAAAAAGGGCAACGACGAGCTTCGCAAATGGCTTGACGATCTAATCGTAAAGCTCGCGGACGAGAAATTTTTCCACGCCGACTACGACGCGACGCTGGCGCCGGTATATGGCAACGACATCAAGGCTGACGATGTCGTAATTGAGGGCGGAAAGTTATAAATTTAGATTCGCCGTCTAGTTTAGCGGAGCGGTCTTACTAGGCCCCACAAGCTCGCAGCGACGCTAGCGCCGTAGCTTTACCAAAACGGCGTCATAAACGCCCAACGGTAAATTTAGCCGAGCCGAAATGCAGCCTAGCGCGGATCGTCGCGGCAAAATTTAAGTCGCGCGCGGCAGCGTAAAATTTCAAGCAATAGTAAAATTCTAACGCAAACTGCTCGTGCGGTAAAAATTTTGCCGTGCGAGCAATGATAAATCGCAAGCGCTCGCTTGTTAAACGGATCGGGAATTTATAAAATTTTATCGGCTCAAGGCGGCTCGTAAAGTCTTATACGAACGCCTTCCGCGTGCGTTTAATCTTTCGATTGGCTCGCGCGAAGGAGCGATCACATGTCCACCCAAGCGCACAATCCGCGGAATGCATTCATTTCCACGCCCAGCTACACAGCGCATTTGTACCGCTAAGCCTACGATCCTGCGCGCTTTGTCTGCATATCTGTGTGTCGCCAGAGCCGTATGCAGCCTGCCGCCGTCATACTCCACAGCGCCGCCGCTTGCCTCATTCGTTCCAAATTTTACGGTTCAAATTTAGCTCGCTCACGATACCCACAAGCGCGCCGATCTCATCTACGTAAAGCTCTATCGTGGCGTCCTGCTTTAGCGAGCAGTCGATTCTAGGCTCGAAATTATCGCGCCAGGTCTCGATCGCCACGTAAATTTTATCCTCTTTCATTACTGCGTTTATCTGCGAGCCTAGTCTTAGATAAACCTCCGTCAGTCGCTGCATCAAAAGCGGTGTCAGAGCGTATCTCGCACCTACCTGATCGGTCGTATAGACGTCGAAAAATTCTTCAAATTTCACGTCGTCCATATTCGCTCGCTGCCCGTATCTGCGCAGATTTCGCGAGTTTTTGTGGCACACCCGCACCTCGCAGTTAAGCCTTTTGTGAAAGTCCGCGACGAAAAGCACTCCTTGAAATTTTACGTCGGTGCGAGTGCCGTTTTTGGTGCGCACCTTTTCGGCGGCGTAAAAGTCGCTAAATCTAACGCGCACGCCCTGCACCTCCCCGCTCATCATATCCTCGCTCGATTGCTCGTTTATGTAGCAGTCATAAATTTCAAAAAACTCATCCGTCCCCAGCCCGCCGCTTTCATCGTAGCTAAGCCCGAAGCTTTTTGCGATGCTCGCGACGACCATGTTTTTAAAATTTGATCTGAAATTCCGTCTTTTGCTCGCCGTCAAAAGAGCGCTCACGACGCCGTAAACGGAGATGCCGAAAAATACGCCGGCCGCCATCTCCTCCCAAAAAAGCGCCACCAGTGCGCCCACGCCGGTCCCTACGGCAGCGGCGACGAGATTAGCCTTTTTCACCGATTTTTGCAGCGCCGCGCGCTCATCCTCCAGGCTCTGCAGATCGGCTAGAAAGTTAAATTTTGATCCGGCTGCTCCGTCTTTTTCGCTCCCACCTTCTCTTTCGGCGGCTTTGGGCTCAAACCTTCCATAAGTAACATTCATGCGGCTGTCGCCGCCTTGAAAGCCGCCGTCCTCGCCTACTTCAGCTTTTAATACCTGCCCCTCTTTCGCATCGGCTCTTAAAATTTGCCCATCTTGCGCTGCGCCCTGCCCTAGCACGCCCCTGTCTTGCGCCGTATCAAAGCCGCTAAATTTATCAAAATTTGCGCGCTGTGCGCCCTCGTTTTTGCTAGAGATCAAGCCGCAAAATAGACGGTAGAGCAGTCCGTTTAAAACCGGGAAGATGATGAAAAGCGCGACTATTAGCCAGTTTGTATCAAACGAGACGGGCTCCGCCCTCGTATTTAAAAGCACGTAAAGCCCGACTAGCAGCAGGATTATCAAAAATGAGATGAGCTTGCTAATGCGCGAGAGCTTTTCGCGCCGTTTTTCAAGTAGGTAAAGCTCCTGCAGATCGCCGTTTCTATCCATAATCCGCCTTTTGTAGCGCATTTAGCGCCGGTTTATTTGCCGCGCGCCAAATTTAAACGCTCGCACGCCGCCGCCTGATCGCTGCTAAATTTAGCGTAAAGCTTGCGCCCTGTCGCAAAATTTTAAAATTTGCTCCGCTGCTTTAAATTTAGTCGCCATAAAATTTTAAATTTCGTCCTTGCCGCGCCGCAGTTCGTTTAATGCGGGCAAATCTTTAGCGCCTCTTTTAGCCGCCCTAGCCCGTCTTTTAGCAGCGCCCTAGAGGTCGCGATATTTAAGCGCAAAAATTTCTCGCCGCCCTTGCCGTATTGCGCACCGCAGGAGAGATACAGCCCCGTTTTTTCGCGGATGAAGCGCGCAAGCTCCGCGCTATCCTGCGTGTAAGCGCCCGCATCAAGCCACATCAGATAGGTCGCGTCTTGCGGCACGACGCGCACCTGCGGAAGTTCGCGGGCGATAAATTCCGCCGCGAATTTGCGATTTTCGCTGAGGTATTCGCGCAGCGCGTCCAGCCACGGCGCACCCTTCGTAAATGCGGCGATCGCTCCTTGGACGCCGAAAAAATTCGGCTCGGCGATGTCGTCGGAATTTAGCGCCTTTGAAATTTTATGGCGCAAGCGCTTATCTACGGCAAAAACCGCCGCGCTTTGCAGCCCTGCGATGTTAAACGCCTTAGTTGGCGCGATTATGCTAGCCGAAATCCTCTCGCAGCTCTTGCTTGCCGCAGCAAATGGCGTGTAACGCACGCCCGGCTCGGTCAGATCGCAATGCACCTCATCGCTAAGCACCGTCACGCCGTGCTTCTCACACAGCTCGCCGATGTGGGCAAGATCGTCCCTGCTAAAAGTACGACCCACCGGATTGTGCGGATTGCAAAGGATAAAAAGCGTCGTCTGCGGATCGGCGAGCTTGGCCTCCAAATCCTCCCAATCGATGCTATAATCGCCGCTAGCGTAGGCAAGCTCGTTTTGCAACGGCGCGCGAGCGGCGTTTTTGATGCAGTAGTAAAAGCAGTTATAAACGGGGCTCATCAGTAGCACATTTTCGGCCGGCGAGGTGAGCTTACGGATGATCGAATCGATCGCAGGCAGCGTACCGCTAGCATAGATCAGCCACTCCTTTTGGATTTCATAATCGTGGCGCGCAAGCCACCAGCCTTGATACGCGCTACGCCACTCATCATCGATAATCGAATAGCCCAAAACTCGCTCATTTAGCCGCTTTTGCAGAGCCTCGATAATTTCGGGCGCTACGGCAAAGTCCATGTCCGCGACCCACATCGGAAGCTCGTTCTCGCCTACGTCCCATTTAAGCGACTTCGTGCCGCGACGGTTTGGCAGAGTGTCGAAGTCGTATTTCTCCTTGCCACTTATAAAATCAAAAAGTCCCATCTTACGCCCTTAATTCAGTAATGATTTCAGTTTTAGACGCGTCCGTTGCGCCGTCTAGGATCAGCTCGCCGATGCTTGCCGCGCGGATTAGCCCGCTGCTCGGATTTTTGACGCTATCGATTGCGCCTTTTATCTCGGCACGGACATCGCTGTATTCAAACGCTAGCGTCGTATTTATAAGCTCGCAGTCTTGCAAGAGTAAATTTTGCATATAGCAAAAGCCCTGCAGGCTCTCGATCTTGCAGTTTCGCAGCGTCACGTTTTTAGAATTCCAGCCGAAGTATTCGCCTGCGATGAAGCAGTCTTCGACCACGATATTTTCGCAGTTCCAAAATGCGTCCTTGGATAGAAGTTTGGAGTTTTTGATCATTACGTTTCTACAGCCGTCGAAGCAGTAATCCCCAAAAAGCGATAGATTTTCGATACTTAAGTTTTCGCAATCAAGCCCGAAATAAGCGCCCTTTGCAGTGACGTTTTTTAGCGTAACGTCGCTGCAGTGCCACAAGGTCTCTTGCGCGTCGTGAAATTCTACGTTTTGCAGCACGGCGTCTTTTACGCGGCGAAGCCCCTTGGGCGCGCCGTAGAGGCAGTCTTTTAGGACTACGCCGCGGCTATACCAGATCCCTGCGCGCGCGATCTCGTCGAATAAACAATCCTGTGCGCGGATATTTTCGGCGTACCAAAACGGATATTTCCACTCAAATTTACAGTTTTGCACGACGATATTTGCGCTGTGTTTTAGCGGCGACTCGCCCTCGCCGAAGACGGAATTTTCGATCCGCAGATCCTTTGCGCCGAACAGCGCGCGCTCGCCGCTAAAGTGCTTTTGTCTTAATATTTGCATGGCTTTCCTTAGATTTTAAAATTTGCTTCAGATTATACAAGGAATTTCAAAATTCCGCGTAGCTTGGGCATATGAAATGCGATCGAATTTTAAAAATTTTAAAATTTAAAGGCGGCGAGGGGCTAAATTTGACGCGCCTCGGTAGTGGTTACGAAACATATGCAGCGAATGCGCGGCAAATAGCCGCGCGCTTATAAAGGCGTTTTTGTAAACGCCCTAATGAAGCGCGCCTAGATCACTACGGCTATTCGCGTATTCGTTTAGGCACCCGTATCTGCCCACGATAGGCACCACTTGAAAGCCGAATAAAAATTTATCGCGAGCGGCGCCTTATAAAATTTGTAAAATTTTCTACAATCAACGTGCAAGTTCCCCTAAAGCGTCGTGTCTGAAAAAGGCGCAAAATTTCATCTCGCGCCGCAACGGGGCGCGTCTAATGCTCGTGGTGATGCAAGTGGATATCTTCGCCGCGGTCTCGATCTGTAGCGCGCTTTCGCAGATCAAAATACACAAAAAGCCCGCTAGGCGCGCCATCCTCGTAAATTTCAAGTTTGTAGCGCATTACGGCGTGCGTGCACACTGCAACATCAAGCGTCGCTTCATAGCCGTCTGCGCTGCGCTTTAGCGGGAATTCCGCATTGCCCATATTCATACTCACGCCCGAAATTTTAACGCTCGGATTTTTCAGCTCACGCGAAATTCCGCTTATTTTTAGCTCATTTGCTCCCGCTTCGATCGGATGGCGCGCTACGCTAAAGAGCGCCTTCTGCCCACCGGCGTTAGTCTCGCAGTCCTGTGCGGCTAGATTGCAGCCCAGACGCGTCCTTATGTCCTTAAATAATGCATCGCTCTCATCCGCGCCAAATCCTAAAGTAGCGGCGAAAATCAAGCTAAAACGTAGAGCCTTTATCATTATGATCCTTTGTAAATGAAATTTGTGCGCAATTTTAGCAGAAAATTCCGCGCCTATTAAAAATATTTATTAAAATTTTAGCTAAAATAACGATATCTTTTACGAAAGGATGAAAAATGGCTGAGTTTTTAATCAAAGACGCCAAGGACGGCTGCAAATTCGATCTACTTTATGACGGGCACGTACTGTGCACCTCCGAGGTTTACACGAGTAAGGCCGCTTGCAAAAACGGCATCGAAAGCGTCGTAAAAAACGCCGCGCTAAATAAGATCGAGGATCAAATTGCGGGCGGCGAAAAGCTAAATAATCCAAAATTTGAGCTTTACACCGATAAAGCAGGCAAGGTTCGCTTCCGCCTAACGGCCAGCAACGGACAGATCATCGCCGTTAGCAAAGATTTTGAAGCCAAAGCGGACGCTCTAAAAGTAATAGAGCTTATCGTAAAACAGGCTGCGAAAGCCAAGATCAAGGAGGCGTAAATGGACATAAACGGACTTGTAAATATGGTCTCTGCGCTCAAAAGCGACGATAAAAATTTAAGAGAATTTCAAAGCGGTCCAGTCGCTTTTATCGAAAAATTTCTAGGCGTGGACCTGCCCGACGATCAGATAAATGCGATAATTGCGGGCATCAGCTCAAATTTTTTAAGCAAAAACGAAAGCGGCGGATCTAGCTCGCTAGGCTCGATGCTGGGCGGACTTTTGGGCGGCGGCGAAGACGTGCAAGCAAACGCCGTCGATAGCAAAGGCGTGGATTTCAGCGCGCTGATCGGCAAAATCGCAAGCGCCAAGCTCGACCTCAACGGCGACGGCAAAATCGATATCAACGACGCAAGTAGCTTTTTGAGCAATCTTTTAGGAGGCGGCGCAAACGGCGAAGATAAAGGGTTAAGCTTAGGCAGCCTGCTAAAAACGTTTAAAATTTAAACGAGCTAAATTTCAAACGCAGGCCGGGTTTTGCGCGACGATATTTAAATTTGCGCGCGCTATTTTAATCCGCGCCTGCGCCGTTTAACGCCCGCGTGAAGAGTTTAAATTTACGCTGCATTGCGCGCGAGGTCTTGAGCTTAGGCAAAACGAGCTTAAATTTAGAGCAAGACGGCGTTTAAATTTAAGCCGCTTCTTTGTAGCATTTTATTTATGTTGCCGCGACATAGCGCTCGCTCCGCTCTTTTGAGCGCCATATTGAGCTAAAATAATCACAAACTCTGCTTTAAATTTTTATCTTTGCTCTTTAACATCCGCTTTAAATTTAGTCGCTTTTTGGCTCCGTTTTGTTTTACCGCCCATTCAAATGCCCACGTAGCGCGCCATAGCATGCCATTAAATTTTAAAAACGGCTATAAATTAAGCGCGAAAGAGTTCGCCTAAAAAGGATATATTTTCTTTCTATTTACTGTTTAGGTAGTATAATCATTCTCGTCCGACAAGATAAAACCTCCTTTTTGTATGAAGCCCGAGTTTAAAAGCCCGGGCTTTTTTTATGCCCGAAATTCTGCTATAATCCCGCCAAAAACCGCAAGGAAATTTTATGCTTACACATATCGACGAAAACAATATGCCGCGCATGGTAGATGTCGGCGCCAAGGATGATAGCGAGCGCGTAGCCACCGCTAGCGGCATCATACGAATGAGTGCGGAGGCGTTTGCCGCCGTTAAGCAAAACACGGCAAAAAAAGGACCCGTGCTTCAAACTGCCGTAGTTGCCGCGATAATGGGCGCTAAAAAGACAAGTGAGCTAATACCAATGACTCATCCACTTACGATTACTTCCATTAAAACCGATATTGAGGAGCTTGCGAGCGAGTGCGCGTTTAAGCTTTTTGTAACTGTAAAAATCACGGGCAAAACGGGCGTCGAGATGGAAGCGCTAACGGGCGTGAGCGTAGGACTGCTGACGATTTATGATATGCTAAAAGCGATAGATAAATCGATGCAGATCACTGACGTCGTGTTGCAGCGCAAAGAGGGGGGCAAGAGTGGCGTGTATATTAGGAGCTGAAAAGCCGAAAATCGACTATCCGCTCTTTTGGGAATACAAAGTAGTCCTAGACGCGGCTACCCAAAAGCGTGAGCAGATCGATGAAATTTTAAAGGGCGAAAATTACAAAATAGACTTTTCGCGCTTTTCAAACGGCGGTAAATATATGAGCTTCAACGTAAGCGTTTTCGTTAAAGACGACTTGCATCGAAACGAAATTTTCGAGCGCTTAAAAGCCCACTTTAAATATGTATTGTGACAGGAGATGAAATGAAAGAAGCAATAATCAAAAAATTCGGCGCCGATCTCGCGCAAATTTCACAAGCCGAGCTAGCCTCATATGTGCAAGAGCTCGCCTTGCAAGAAGCCGCGAAGGCTTTGTGTGAGCTTGACGACGAGAGTAAAAGCGCCAAAAGCACGCAATTAATCCTAGACTTCGCAGACGAGTTAAAAGACGCGGGCGCGCTTAGCGATGAGACGGCAGAAGCCCTACTTAACGGCGTTAAAAAGGCGCTGTGCGACGAGGACGAGCAGGCTCTTTACAAGCTCATCTACGACTACGACGATCTGCGCAAAAAGATAGCTTGTAAGCAAAAGGCTATTAAAGCACTTGTTTTGCGTAGCTACGATGATCTGGATACCGCGCTGCAAAACGCAAGTGAAACAGAGCTAAAAGAGCGCATAGGCTCGGCGCTACAGCGAGCGATCGCGAGCAAACTTCCGCTTGCGGACGTGCTAAAAGAAGCAAGCGAACTGGCCTTCATAAGCGTGCTGGAAAGCGGAACCGACATCGAGGATACCGCGCACGAAACGGCGAAAAACATCGCATTTTCGGCTATCTGCGACGGAGAATTTACGAAATTCCGCACTAAAGAAATTTCAAAAATCATCATAAATCGCGCGATTTTCGTCGCAAACGAGAGCAAAAATACCGCCTCTGCGCTGATTAGAGGCGCGATTTTAGGCTGCTACGACGGCATAAACAAAGCCGCCGAAAGATACCGCGACGAGCTAAGTTTCTCGCCAGCAAGCGACGCACAGAGCCTAGAGAACGAAAGGCTTCAAATTTCGCAGATGAGCGAGCTATTTAGCGCCGTGCTAAGCGACGCGGTCGCAAGCTCGGAGGAGCCCGCCAAAAGCGAGATCGCCAAGATCGCCGATGAAGAATTCGGCGGCTACCTGGCTAAATTTAGAAAAATTTCAAGCGATCTTGCCGAGCAGCTAAGCGCCAAAATCGGCGAGATCGAGCTTGGCGAGCGCGCAAAAAAGGCGAGCGCCAAAGCGCGCGAAATCACTCAAGAGCTGAGCCAAAAAAGCGCCAAAATTATCGAAAACCTCGATCTGGACGAGAAACTGGACGCAATCAAAAAAGAGCTTAGCGAATTTGAAAAGAAGATGAGCCAAAAATTTGCCGAGCTAAAAAGCTCCGACGTCGCCAAAAACGTAAGCGAAAGGGCGCGCGAGATGAGCGCTAAGGCTTACGAGGCCGCAAAAGAAACGATCGCCAAGCTAAAGTCCAAAAAGGACTAAATGGGCGCCGCGGGCGCGAAATCCTAGCGTCAAGTATGGCGCCCACGGCTTTACGTTGCATAATTTACTCGCTTGCCTTAAAGTCCGCACCCTCCAAAATAATGGAGCTTTCATTAGAGTTTGCGAGGCTTATGCGGAATTTTTCATGCGCTTTAACGGCGCTGTAAAATTCCATGCTGATAAGAATTTTACGAATTTTGCATAGCTAAATTTAGATGCGCGCTGCAAAATTCCGTGCCGCCAAAAATCCTACGGCGATGCGAGACCCCGGTCCAACCAAATCTTGCCGCAGCGATAAAATTCTAAGTGTAAAATTTTATAGCTGACGCGGCACATATAAAATTCCAAAAACGGCGCAGATTTTTAAGCTTAAAATTTCATCGTACAAATTTGCATAGCCGAATTTTAAAATTCTAAACGCATAAAATTTAAAATTCCGCCCCAAAGTGATATAGCACGGTTTGCAGTTTGAAATTTTATCCCGACGCGCGCAAATGAAATTCCGCGAGATAAAATTCTACGAAAAGGCGTCTTGGCGTTTGGCATTTCTGCGATCATTTCAATTCCAATAAAACGCAATTTCATTGCAGCACAAGATGCAGTGGTGTAGTGTCTTTTGCCAAGTTAATAATTAGAATTTATGTGCCACAAAATACCAACGCGACTCATCTCAAATCATGGCAACATCCGAGCCCATCTTATCGCGCAATTTGATTGCGCAAATTTCAAATTGCTCTTATCTGCCCAAACCGAGCGCTTGGTGCAAATAAAATTCTGCCACATTTATCGTAGTCTACGCTACGTAAATTTAAAGCCGCGATCTCGCCCCCCTACTCTATATTTAGGCTCGGCAGCGCTACACTTGGACAAATCCACTACTTTCACATAGCAATGCCTAATTTACGCCGCGATAAAATTCTGCGAAATCACCGCTAAATTTTATCGCTAAATTACAAAGCCCAATCCTATTTTAAAGGCGACGGGCGTCCTTAAATTTTACGGCAAATTCTAAATATATCGCGCCTGCAAAATCCGGCAATCCAAAATAAAATTCTAAAAATTTAACCAAATTTCGCTAAAATCGCCGCAAAATTTCAAGGAGAAAAGATGAAAAAATTAGCTCTTTTAATATCCTTTGCTGCGATGATGATTTTTACCGGCTGCGCGAGCACCACGCAAGGCGGCGCCGTAGGCATCGACCGCTCGCAATTCATCACTGTAAGCGAAGCTGAAATGGATCAAAGTGCCGCGCTTGCCTACAAGCAGATCACTACCCAAGCAAACGCCAAGCACATCCTAAATACCGACAAAAAGCTAACTGATCGCGTTAGAGGCATCTCGAAGCGCCTAATCGCTCAAGTCGGCGCATTTCGCAAAGACGCACTAAAATGGAACTGGCAGGTAAACGTCATAAACGACCCTACGATCAATGCTTGGTGTATGCCTGGCGGTCGCATCGTCGTATATACGGGCATCATCGAAAAGCTTAAGCTTACCGATGCCGAGCTGGCTGCTATTTTGGGGCACGAGATGTCGCACGCACTGCGCGAACACAGCCGCGAGCGAGCCTCGACTGAACAGATGAAAGATGTCGGTATCGCCGTAGCAAGCTCCGCAGCAGGGCTTGGAGATCTGGGCTCAGCGGCTTTGAACATGGCGGCGCAGTACACATTCACGCTGCCGTTTTCGCGCACGCATGAGACGGAGGCCGATCTGATGGGTGTTGAGCTGATGGCACGCGCAGGATACGATCCGCGAGCGGCGATAAACGTCTGGGAGAAGATGAATAAGTTAAACGAGAGCCATCCACTTAAATTTATGTCCACGCACCCTTCAAACGACGATCGCATCGCTGATCTAAAAGAGGTGATGCCGAAAGTCTTGCCGCTTTACGAGGCTGCCACAAGAAATAGATAGTCTTGCGATTTAAAATTTCGCAAGAGTTTGCGCGCTGAGGTTTTTTTAAGTAGCGAGTTTTATCGTAGCATTTAAATTTCTTAATGGACTTGCGCGCGGCGCTAGAATTATCCGCCACCGCGCTAGAGCTCTATCGCGATAAAATCTCGCCGCGACAAAGGCCTGCCGCAGCGCGAAATTTTAAATTACCGCAGAATTCTACGCACGGGCGCGAGGTATTTTCCGCGCCTTTTGGATTTTAAAGCGTTTTTAGATATAATCATAAATATTTATTTTTAAATTTCAAAGGATAAGAAATTTGGACACGGACAGTTCGGTTTTAATGTTAGTTTTAGCTTTTGTATTCATCTTTATGAATGCTTTTTTTGTTCTTTCGGAATTCTCAATCGTCAAAGTAAGAAAGTCTCGCCTCGAAGAGCTTATCAAGGATAAAATTCCAAACGCAAAGCTCGCTTTTAAAATTTCAAACTCCCTTGACACCTACCTCAGCGCCACACAGCTAGGCATTACGATAAGCTCGCTCGCCCTCGGCTGGATCGGTGAGCCCGCGGTATCGAGACTGATCGAGCTGCCACTAAGATCCATCGGCATAGGCGGCGGAGCGGCGGCGCATACGATCGCCTTCGTCATATCTTTTACGCTCGTTACGCTATTTCATGTCGTACTCGGCGAGCTAGTGCCAAAATCCATCGCTATTGCTAAAACCGAGAAGATCGTGCTTTTTATCTCCAGACCGCTTCATATTTTTTGGATTATGTTTTTTCCGATCATCAAGGCATTTGACTTCATCGCCGCCGTCTCGCTTAAAATCATAGGTGTAAAGCCCGCCAAAGAGAGCGAGCTTGCGCTTTCGGACGAAGAGATCAAAATCATCGCAAGCGAGAGCCTAAAAGGCGGCGTGCTCGATAGCCTAGAGACCGAGATCATCAAAAACGCCGTCGATTTTAGCGACACAGTCGCTAAAGAGATAATGACGCCGAGGCGCGATCTAGTTTGCCTAAATAAGCAAAAAAGCTACGATGAAAACTACGCAACCGTATTGCAGTCGAAATTTACGCGCTTTCCGTATATCGACGGCAGCAAAGATAACGTCCTAGGCCTCATCCACATCCGCGACATCATCCAACAAAAGGGAGATAAAAGCTTCGATAAGATCGTGCGCAAGCTCATCATCGTGCCTGAAAATAGCCCGATCTCTAAAATTTTACCTATGATGAATAAGCAGCGCATTTTTGCCGCGCTCGTCATCGACGAATACGGCGGCACTGCGGGATTTTTGACGATGGAAGATATAATAGAAGAAATTTTTGGCGACATCAACGACGAGCACGACGCGAATGCGCAAAATTTCAAACGTATCGACGAGAATACCTTTGAGTTTAGAGGCCGCTTCGAGATCGAAGGCGTCGAGGAGGTGATGGGCATTGACTTCGACGAAGAGACCGAGCAGCTTACGATCGGCGGCTACGTCTTTAATCTCTTCGGTAGCCTACCTGAAATCGGCGATAAAATAAGCGATGAAAACTGCGACTATGAAGTGCTGCGAATGGATGGCACAAGAGTTTCGCTCGTAAAAGCGATCAAAAAAGCAGTCGCGCAGCCCCAAGAAAATGAAGAAGCTGAGAAAAATAACTAAGCCAAAGTGCGGGTTAATAAATTTCACTCTGCGATGCTGCGTGCCGGAAATTTCAAACATGCTGCCGCTTGCGACGCTCTCAATTCCCATGTAGGGTGAAAATTTATTCACCGCTCCCGTATAGATGCCCTAATAGCGGGCACAGGAATGCCACTCTCCTTGTAGAGCGCCATAAAAGTGCTATTTATAAGTCCTCTTCATATTACAAACGAAAGGCGAAATTCTACCGCGAAAATTCTGCCAGAGCGGCGCTAGATAAAATTATTGATAGCCTTCTTTCAAATTTTGCGAGATCGTAGATTTTAAAAATTTCAAAATTTCGCGGAATTTTAAAATTCTAATTGATCTAAATTTCTCGCCTAACTTAAATATCAAGCCCAGCTACAAGCCCAGGCCAAGCGAATTTTAAATCCAAAGCCTAAGCGTAAAATTCTAAAATTATTAAAGATAAAATTTTGCCGCGCAGTATCGCAGAATTAACTCTATCGATTTTAATCGTAAAATTCCGCCAATCTTGCTTTAAAACTTCGCGATTTTAAATTCTAAAAATTCCTCAATAATCAAATCGGCACGTCTTAAAATTCCGCATAAATAAATCTTAAATTCCTTTTTGCTACCATAACGAAAATTTTTCACACGGATGGCTTTATGACAAAACACAAATTCTCATCGCGTTGGGCCTTTATCATCGCTTGCGTGGGCTCTGCTGTAGGTATGGCAAATGTCTGGGGCTTCCCTTACAAACTCGGCACGAACGGCGGCGGCGCATTTTTGCTAATTTACGTTTTTTTCGTAGCGCTGTTTTCATATGTAGGCCTAAGCGCCGAATACGCGATCGGTCGCCGCGCCAAAACAGGCACGCTGGGCTCATACGAATACGCGTGGAAAAGCCGCGGACTTGGCGCTATCGGTAAGGTTATCGGCTGGCTACCGCTTGCCGGTTCGATGTGTATCGCAGTGGGCTATGCCGTCATCATCGCCTACGTTCTAAAAGCGCTAGTCCAAGCCATAGACGGCTCGCTAATGAGTGAAAATACCGATACGTGGTTCAACTCTTTTGCCCTGGCGCCCTACTCCGTGGTGCCTTATCACTGCATAATCGTCGCAGGCACGTTGCTGACGCTGTTTTTCGGCGCCAAAAGCATCGAAAAAACGAATAAAATTATGATGCCGCTATTTTTCGTGCTATTTGCGATTTTGGCGGTTAGGGTTGCGACACTGCAAGGCGCTGCGGGCGGATATGCCTTTCTTTTCGGCGCTGATTTTACTAAGCTAGCAGATCCGATGGTTTGGATTTCTGCGATGGGACAGGCATTTTTCTCGCTATCGATTACGGGCTCAGGCATGATCGTCTATGGCGCGTATTTATCCAAGGACGAAGACGTCGTATCTGCGGCGAAAAATACCGCGCTATTTGACACGCTAGCCGCGATGGTAGCTGCGCTAGTGATGATCCCTGCAGTATTTGCTTACGGAATGGATCCGGCGGCGGGGCCTAAGCTACTTTTCGTAACTCTGCCTAAAATTTTACAAGATATGGCAGGTGGTAGAATTTTTGCGGTGATTTTATTTACCGCCGTGATTTTTGGTGGAATTTCATCGCTTCAAAATATGTTCGAAGTAGTCGCCGAATCGCTAATGCATAAGTTTCCAAGGCTAAGCCGTGCATTCACGCTTGCGCTATTGTGCGCGATCTGCCTGGGTGCGGGCCTTGGTATGGAAGCGATAAGCTCATGGGGTCCGTGGATGGATTTCGTATCGATTTATATCATTCCGATCGGAGCAGTAATCGGCGCGATATCGTGGTTTTGGGTGATTAAGCGGAATGAAATTTTAGATGAGATCAATCTGGGCGCAGAGAGGGTTCGCGGCAAGCTCTGGTATGATATCGGGCGCTTTGTCTATGTCCCGCTGGCGCTACTTTTATGCATAATCGCGCTTAGTATGCATATTTCGTTTTAAATTAAAATTTCGCTAGATTTAGAATTAATAGTGTTCTCTCGTAATGGAATTTTAGCAAAACACATTTATAAATCATTGCATTATCCATATAAATAATGTATAATGCAATCAAAAAGGAAACAATATGACGCGATCTATAAACGTAAATTTTAGAATGGATGCCGAGCTTAAAAAAGGGTTGGAGGAAGTATGCTCTGAAATGGGGCTAAATTTAACTACTGCTTTTACAATATTTGCTAAAAAAGTATTGCAAGAACGCAAAATTCCTTTCGAGCTGACAGCAGATCCCTTTTACAGCCACGAAAATTTATCTCATCTTAAGCGCTCTTTTGACGAATTAAAGAAAAATAGCGGGATTGAGCACGATTTGTTAAAAGCGGATCAATGAAAAAAATCTGGTCGCAAGAAGCTTGGAAGGATTATCTGTATTGGCAGGAAAATGATAAAAATATTCTAAAGCGCATAAATAAGTTAATCCTAGATATAGAGCGTAACGGCTACGATTGTATAGGCAAACCCGAAGCGCTAAAGGGCAATTTATCGGGGCTTTATAGTGTTAGAATAGATGGAAAAAATCGGCTCGTATTTAGAATATCTAATGGCGCCATAGAAATAGCTCAGTGTAAAACTCACTATGGAGATAAGTAAAATACGTACAAAAGCATCAATATCAAAGCGGTAGTATTTGTCCCAAAATAAAAACTTTCACACCAAAAAAAAGGCGTGGAATTTTAAAATTTTATCTTATTTTATGGCTTAAAATTTTGAAATTCAGTGCAGATTTAAAGCAGTAAATTTCAAAATTTTACCTTGGCTGCTAAAAAGAAATTTCGTCGTTAAATTTAACAACAGAAATTGCTTTTTAATAAATGCCGTATCTGCAAAAGAGTATCATGAGCTGCTGCAATATTTCAAGGCGCTAAACGTAAAAATAGAAGATCGGACCGACTTTATACCGCAGGCTCAAAACAGCGGTTATTTCACCGATAAAAATGAAATTTACAGCGACGGTTTTAACGATACGCAAATTCCGAAGAAAATTTTTAAATGGAAGCTTAGGCGGTTTTTTAGTTTGGATTGAAATTTTAGTCCAAACGGTAAGTTCTTAAATTTAGCGAGAATTTCACGAGCAAATAGAGAGTAGGGCGGCGAGGCAAATATTGCTCGCTGTTATCTCCAGCCTGCCGCAACTCAAAGTTACGATAAGTCAAATCAACTCAGTCATCACTGCAAGCGCAAGGCTATAAAATTTAAATCAGCTCTGTGACCTATCGTTGCAGTCGCGAGGCTGTAGCAAGCTAAATCGTCTACGATCAGCAGCTGCGGTAAGTCAAACAAACCCGACTCGCCGTAGCAAAACCACGGCGAGTTTGGCTAAAGCCTGTAGAGGATCGGCGTATCTAGTCCAAGCCAGCAATGAGCCAGTCTTAAACCCCAGACCGCTCCCAATCCCTACTTCGCCCCTTTAGGCGGCATAAATGCGGTTAGTTTGATATCCTCGCCCGCCTTGTGTTTATAAAGCTCGATATTTACTAACGCCGTGTGCGCGATATTGCCATTGGCAAGCTCGCTCGTAGGAAGATCGATCGTAAGCACGTTCGGATTTCCGTTTTTGCAAAGCCCCTCGGCGTTAGGATCGTACCACGCGCCTTCGAAGATCTGCACCACGCCGCGCATTATGTCGTCGCTTACGTTGGCTCCCGCCAAAATTTCGCCGCGAGCGTTATAGACGCGCACCAGATCACCCTGCTTGATACCGAGCTCCTTAGCGTCCTCGGTATTTATTAGCACCGGCTCGCGATCCGCGACGGCGTATCTCTTGCGATTTGAGGTGTTACTCTGCTGCGAATGCAAGCGGTCATACGGATGCAGACTAAGCAGGTGAAATTTCGCAGGCTTATCCTTCATCCCCAGCCACTCGACGGGCTCGAACCACATCGGATGCGCGCCGCAGTCTTTGTAGTTCATCGCAGCAATCGTATCGGAGTAAATTTCAATCAGCCCGCTAGGCGTTCCCAAAGCCTCCAAAACAGGATCATTTCTAAAATCCTCAAAGCTCACGTACGCAGTACTCTCCGGCGTTTCGTAAAATTCTGTCGGCTCGTTTTTCTCCCACCACTGCTCAAAGCTCGGCATCTGTATTCCCAAAGCGGTGTTTGCATTCACGGCGCTAGCTGCCCCTTCGTAAAATTCTTTGATCCAATCCATCTCCGTTTTGCCGCCGTCCGTATAAGCCTCGGCAAGCCCGTCTGCGTAAGCCTTGCAAAGGTCGGTAAAAATTTGATAATCGTCCTTCGCGCCGTGCTGCTTGGCGACGACCTGCTTCATCGGGATTATATGCATATTGGAGTAGTCTCCGCTCATCGTGATGTCGTTGCGCTCATACTCCGTCGTGGTCGGAAATACGATGTCCGCCATCTTCGCAGTCGGCGTCCAGTAAATTTCATTCACTACGATGGTGCGCGGCTTGCGCCAAGCCTTTATGTTAGTGTTGGTATCTTGATGATGCACGATTGGATTTCCGCCAACCCAGTAGATAAAATCGATCTTCGGATAAGTGATCTTTGCGCCATTCGCGTCGATCGTCTTGCCAGGATTTAGTAGCGCGTCCGCGATACGAGCTAGAGGAAAAGCGACCTTCGCCGTATTTACCAGCCATGCTTGAGCTGCTTCACCGCCTTGTTTCTGATCCTGCGCAAGCCCTAGGAATTTGCCGTCCTTAACGACGCCGACGCTTGCCGCGTTCATTCCGCCGATCACGCCGCCCGCGCAGGTAGGCGCGCCGCCGTTAGCGTAGTGGTAGCTAAAGCCGAAGCCCCCTCCTGCAAGTCCGATCTGCCCCAGCATCGCGCACAAAGTTACGATCATCCAGTGTGCCTGCTCGCCGTGATGAGCGCGCTGGATACCCCAACCCGCCATTATCATCGTGCGGTTTTCATAAAATTTTATCGCAAGCTCTTTGATCACGTCCGCGCTAATGCCGCAAATTTCACTAGCCCACTCCGGCGTCTTAGCCACGCCGTCGCTCTGCCCCGTGAGATATGGGACGAATTTTTCAAAGCCCACGGTGTAGTTTTGTAAAAATTCCTTATCGTACTTGCCCTGTGAGTAGAGGTGCTGCGCCATACCTAGCATCATCGCTACGTCGGTGTTAGGGCGAGGGGCAATCCATCGCGCCTTGCCCTCGAAATACTTGCCGCTTACGGTTTTGATCGGATCGATGATGATGATCTCTTTATCGCTGTTTTTTAGCTGCTCGAAATACTTAAATCCCTGCTCGTCCGAGCTCGTCCACGCTACGCGAAGCGTAGAGATCGGATTGAGCCCCCAAAAGACCACTACTTTGGAGTTTTCAAGCACCACGGGCCAAGAGGTTTGCTGCTCATATACCTGATTTGAGCCCGTTACATGTGGCATTATGACCTGCGCCGCACCCGTGGAGTAATCGCCCGTGACGCCCGTAAAGCCGCCGCTTAAGTTCATAAATCTATGAAGCAGCGTCCTTGAGACATGCACGTTGCCCGTGCTCTGCCAGCCGTAGCTGCCCGCAAATACCGAGCTCGCGCCCTTTTGCTCGCGCGTCTTTTTAAGCTCGCGCGCGACGAGTTTGATCGCGTCCTCATATTTTACCTCGACCCATTCGTCAAGCCCTCGAAGCTCGGGCTTTGGATTATCGGGATCGGCGAGATATGATTTTCGCACCATCGGCGCTTTGATGCGCGTGTTATAAACGAGATCCGCCATCGTATTTTGAAGAGTATTTGGAATTTTAGAGGTGATCTTCCACGGCGCGGATTTTACGATCTTGCCGTTTTTGACGCTCGCTTTTAAAATTCCCCACCGCGCCGCGGTTAAAATTTCGCTGTTTTTCTTAAGCGCGGTAAGTTTATCCGCCGCAAGCATCGAGCTTGGGATGAGCGGAAGCGCCGAGACCGCCGCGCCGAGCTTTAAAAAATTTCGTCTTTTCATTTCATATCCTTTAAATTTACGTCCTTGGAGTGCTTTTGCAGATACTGCACCACCGTCCAGCTCTCGTCTTTGCTAATAGGCGTGCGCGAAAGCATCGATTTAATGTAGCCGGGCCATTTGTTTGCCTCGTAGCTTGCGGGCTGATGTAGAGCGTGACAGACGCTACACGAGGCTTCAAATTTCTCCTTAGCGCCCGCGAAAATTTTATCCACGTCGCCGCTTAGCGCGCCCTCGTCGGTGTAGGCGGTTATTTTAACCTTATTAAAGCCGTCCTCTTCGCCCAAGCTCTCGCTTTGAAATTTAGCCTGCTTCGAAAACGCCACCGCGATTATGCGCGCTTTAGGCGTGAAATAAATAACATTGGGCGCCTTTGGATTTTGATAGCCGATGAGCGAAAATTTCACCGCTCCGTCCTTGACCTCCAAAACCTCTATGGCATTCGTAGGCAGCAGCCTACCGTCCTTGTGCGACAAATCGCCGCTTACGCTTACCTGCTTTAGCACCGTGCCGTAAAGCGTCTCGCCTGCCTTGACCTCGGCGTTTGCACAGCTTGCGATCGCAGCCGCAAGAGCCGCCGCAGCCGCAATAGAATTTAAAAACTTCATGCTTATCCTTTCTTAAAATTTTAAAAACTTCTCGTAAATCTGCCGTATAAAAAGCTCGCAAACATCACGGCTAAAACGGCCGCAAATGCCGCAAACGCTAGCTGCGCGCACTGCGCCGCGTCTGCAAATTTAATACTCGGCACCAGATAAAATCCCTCGCCGTAAAATCCGCCGAAAAAGCTCTGCACATCGCTAAGCGCGGTGCCTGCGGGAAAGGACGGAGTGCCCGTGCAGCTTGCTGGGCGAAATAGCTCCGGCAGCAGGCTATCAAGCGGCGCCGCAAAAGGAAAGGCGGGTGCTGCGAGGCAATTTGCCGTATCTGCGGCGGGGTGCGGCGCGGAGCTTTGTAAATAGCCGTATATCGCGCCCGTAAAGCCAAGCACGTAAGCAATGAGCCGTGTTATGAAGCTAAAGGACATCAGCAAGCCGATGAGCGCGCCCGCGCCCGCTACGGCAAAGCCCAGACGTACGAGGACGCCCATCTGCGTAGGTGACATAAAAAGGCAGCGCTGAAAGAAAAAATATGATGTCGCAAGATAGCCTGCGCTTATCACAAAGAGCCAAAACCACGGCGCAGCGGTATTTTGCCACGCGTAAATCTTTAAAATCAATCTATTCAAGATATCCTCCATCTTATAAAATTCTTAAGAATACTTTTTAATCTTAAGATTTAAATTTATAAGGGAATTATAGCAATAAAAGATAAAAATTCAGGTCTGCATTGCCCTAAATATCGGAGTTTTATAAGCTTTAAGCTTAACGTATAAAATTTCAATTTTAAAATTTTGACGCTCCTTTCGTAACGGCGAAACGTTTTTGAGATATGAAATTAAAATGATAGATTTTATAAAATTTTATCTTTATCGGGATCTGTTTTGAGGAAAAATAAAATTTTGATCCGAAGTAGGGCGGTTTTTATCTCGGTCGCACGCCTTTCTTTAAAAAAGAGTGGGCGCGGGGCAGAAAGGAGAGCGAGACAAGACGAGATGCGGCAGAAGATAGGCGCGGTAGAACGGAGCGCGGCGTGATAAGATAGAATAAAGCTAGCGGCGCGGCGCAAATTTTAAAACAATGCGCGCTTAAAATCGTGATCGCCCGAAGTTGCGCTCGATCAAAACAGCCCGTACTCGAAATTTACGCCTTACGGTGGCGCAGCGCAGCAAATCTAAAATTTAAAATTTGAGACCGTTAAAAACGCGGCTGCATAAATCCTCCGACTAAATTTTATCCGTTTAATTCGCCCTGCCGCAAGCCCGTTTAAATTCAAACTCTTTGCGCCCAAGATACTGCGCACGCTTGAGGCTAAAATGAAAAAAGAGGACGGTTCTGCGTCAAATTCGAAAAACAATTCCCGCGTGTTAAAGTCGGTTTGGCAAATTAAACCGACAAGATCGATTCTGAATGAAGGCGGCGAGAAAAGGAGGCGATTCTACGCCGCAGATCAAAACCATAAATACGCATAGGCGGGAGATAAAGAAGGCGGCGGCGCGGATCGATTTTGCGCGCAAACCCGCAAGAGTACGCGCAGTGTTATCTCACAGTAGAATTTTACGGATTTGATCTCGCGCATAAAGGGCGAGATCAAGCCTAAATGCCCGCGCAAGGACAAATTTTACGCAAAACGAGCCTTGCGCGAGCGCTAAATCGCGGCTTTTAGCGCTTCAAATTTCGCGTCTTGCTCGGCTAGAAGCTGTCCTTTCTCGTCGCGCGAGACGTAAATTTTAAAGATATTCTCGCCCGCCTTGTCGTAAAAGCCCACGAATTTCGAGAGCATCCCCATGAAAGTCTGCGTCACGAGGATAATCTTATCGATCTCATCCGTCTTTAGATGACCTCCCAAAATGCCCAGCCCATGCGCCTCATCGCCGTTTGCGCCCATGCCGAAATTATAATATCCCTGCGCGCTCTTGCCGCTTGGGATCTTGGTTTTAAACTCGATGATGAAGCTCGGCGTATTTTTTACGAAAAGCACCTCGCCCCAGCTCTCAAGCTCCCTAATGACCTCGCCGAATTTATCGCCGCCGGCGCTCTTGCCGAAGCGCTCGGGCAGGTTTAGCAGCACGTCGATCTCCTTGGCGCCGAGCTCCTTGCAGATCTGCGCGATCGAAATTTTAGGGTTTTGCGCGAACAGCGCCTCGATTCTCTCTTTCATTTTCATCCTTTCTAAAATAAAATTTTGAGCGCCATTATAATATAAAAATTCTAAGTTACAGATAACGGCAATCAATTAGAGCGAATTTTCGAAGCTTATTTTAAGAAAAATTTAGCGCTGCAAAGTGCTTATGTGTAGAATTTTAAACGATAATACAAAGAATTTTATCTGCACGGAATTTTAGAATTCTAAAATTCCGCAAAGTTTAGAGCTGTATCATAGCGGATCGTATCCGAAGCGATTGGACCCGCTATCGCCGCGCTGCACGAAAAATACAAGCAGCACTATCCAACCCACAAATGATACCAAAAGCCCGATATCGCCGAAAAAAGCACCCACGATCGGCGTTAAAATAAGCAGAAAAAACCAGCCGCTTCTATCAGTATCATGTAGTCGCCTGACTGATACGGCGATGGCTGGCACGAGCATAGCTAGCTGAAAAAGCGCATCTATAATGCCGATTTCTTGATGGACGATTTTGCCGGCTATTATTTGATTGTACCCTATTGTAGTGCCTAAAACGCCATCTATCAAGCTCAAAACAATCCCGCCAAGCACGGTAAATAGAAAAAACCACCAGTACTCCGACCTTGATGCTCGCCCGCTAAATGCGGCGTATTTTTGCTTGACGCAAGTTTGCACGGACTCCATAAAAGTCATTTAAAACTCCTTTTTTAAAATAATATAGGATTATACTAATCGCCCCTTAAATTTAAGTACCTAAAACTCCCGCCTATTCATCTGCCTTACGTGATACGCCAGATTCGCTAGGCCGTAGCCACCTTTTGAGGCAGTAATCTCCCTAGTGCCATAAACCGCCGAAACATTTAAAACTACCGAAGCTAACCACCCTATGGCAAATACTAAAGCGAAAAGCTGCGAGTCAAGCGCTATCAAGACTAGAGTTACTATCTCCGTAGCTGCAATAACATAAAACGCTCTTAGATAGTTCTTCTCTCCGCTGCAATCGTAAAGCTCTTTACTAACTAGCAGCTGATAGATCAGATATACCGCTGTGCATACACAATAAATGCTTATCATAAAAACTGATGGCTTAAACAATTCAAATCCTACAAATATAGTGCTTACTGCGCTTATGGCCGAGGAAACCCCGACTATCACGGCGTTTGATAGTAGATCCGTGCTGCGTATAGCGCGCGCTAAAAAATATAGCCCCACAGCTAGGCATATCATCGATATAAGTCCAACGCCCTCCAACGCACCCACTTTATCTACATTCTTGATATATCTGCCTACCGCATTTAACGCCTCAAGCCCAAACGCTATATAAAGGGTAGTTTTGGCAGTAGATAGATTCTCGCTCTGCTCTTTAGCATCATCCGTATAAACATACAGGATTGCTCCCGCGCCTACGGAGACATTTAGCTTTCGCACCATTTCAGGCAACCTAAAAAAGTCGCTAATAAGCCAGATTAAAAACAAAACATTGGGCACCGAGAAAATAACCATAAAATGAAAAAAGCCCTGTTCTATATCTTTTAGGTCTGATGCTTGCACACCCAAATCCGGACGAGATGAGTTTATAAGCGCTAACAGATCGTTACCTTCTATACTCGTCCACATGACAGTAACCACTACTAAAAAGAGCCAGATGAGAAATGGCAGCCCGCCTAAAAGCTGAAAAATCGCGGAAATTATACGCCCAAGATAAAATCTATGCGCGCCGAAAGGCCCGAGGAACATATAAAACGCGTAGGCTTTATTTAGATCGTAAGCCTTAGCTGAGCTTTGCGTAGAGCTAATTCTATCGGAATTTGAGGAAGCTAAATTTTGCCAAGTGGAATTTTGCTCTGTAAAATTCTGCGAGTTCATAGCATTTTCGGTAGAATTCAAGCCTTTGGCGTTAGAATCTTGCTCGCTAGAGCCTGTCGCAGCAGAATCTCGCAAAATAGAATTTTCTTCATCCAAGCCTTGAGCTGCAAAAGCTAAATTTTGCTCCACAGAATTCTGTGGAGCAAAATTTTGCCTTATGGAAGTGGAATTTTGCTCTATAGAATTCTGAGCCGCAGAATTTTGCTCTATAGTATCATCCGCCGCAAGAGCTTCTTGCGCTAAATCTAAATTCTCAGATTGCTCCTGTGGCTTCTCATCCAAGGGCTTTTTTTCTTCGCCGCTTTTACGTCTTATACTGGCTAGCGACGCAGGATTGCTGCTGCTGCCCCAAATGTCTTCGCCCATCTGCTCTCCTTGATTTTTAAAGCAATTTTACCTGAAATTTAAGGAATTTTTGTATATTCGCCGCTACAAATTCAAAACAAAGGACAAAAATGCCAACAGTAACATTTCAAGGAAAGCCCGTAGAGCTAAGCGGGCAAGAGATAAATCTAGGCGATCGCGCGCCGCAAGTACGCTTAGTAGCTCAAGATCTAAGCGAAATCGAGATCGCTAGCGGCAAGCACGTGCAAATCATCGTCGCCGTGCCGTCGCTAGATACGCCCGTCTGCGCGACGGAGGCACGCAAGTTCAACGAGCGCGCTGCATCGCTTCCTAACACCGAAGTAATCGTCGTTTCGATGGATTTGCCGTTTGCGATGGGGAGGTTTTGTACGACTGAGGGGATAAAAAATCTACGCGTTGCAAGCGATTTCCGCGATAAGGAATTTTGCCACCGCTACGGCACCCTCATCGCCAGCGGCGCATTAGCAGGTCTCAGCGCCAGAGCGATCTTCGTCATAGATACTGCAGGCGTCGTGGTTTATAAAGAGCTTGTAAGTGATATAGCCTCTGAGCCCGACTACGACGCAGCGCTAGATTTTGCAGAGCTCGTCGCTCGCAACAGCTGCTCTAACTGAGCAAGATAATGGATCCAAGGTTTGGATAATTTTAGCCTCGCTTTAGTTCACTACTTTAAGCAAATTCGCCCTACTGCAAGTAAAAAACGAAGTAGGGCGCTTAAAATTCTACTTCAATTTTACATTTTGATTTTACGCTTTAATTTGTGCTCCAGCGTACGCAAAGCTATTAACGCACTACGATAGCAAGCGAACGAGCACGAAATTTAATAGGATCGCCTGCTGCTAAATTTTAAATTTAGCCATAGCGGGAATTGAAATTTTAAAATTTGCCCGCTTAACTACTCCGCGCGATAAACTCGCTAAAAGAGATCTCCCGCGCGTAAAATTTAACTCCGAGCGAGGCGAGTTTGTCCTGCAGCGGCAGCGCCAGCTCCTCTATGCCGCTAAATACGCAAAGCGGCAAATTTCGCGTCCTATCTTTAGTCGCCGCAAAGCTCCCGTCTTCAAAAAATTTCTTTAAAAACACGAGCGTTTTTACCTTGTCCGCGCCCAAGTCCTCGATGAAAACGCTGAAATATCTATACCCCAGCTCCTCGTGCGCTTTATCTTGCTGCGCGTAGTCGTCCGCCAGCTCGCAGTAAAATTCATTGTTTAAATCAGCAAGCGGCGCGATCGCTTCAAGCGAGCAGGGCTTTTTAAGCGCGGCAAGAGTGGTTAAAATTTCTTCAAATTTAACGATATCGTCCGCTACCTTTATCGGCTCCCACGAGCCCGCGCCGTGATAAGCGAAATAAACGGGCGAGGCGTCCCCGAGGGCAAAATCTACGAAAAACGGATCATCCATGCCGTTACGCGCGATGACCCGCCAGCTCTTGCGCCACTGCCCGGGCGTATCGTCCGCAAGCTCCTCGCCCGTTTTGCGGCTAACTAGCCTATACCCCTTCTGAAAACTCTCAAACTCGCCCTCGTCGGGGTAGAAAAAAGGCAGCAAAATGGACTCTGAAACGATGCGTTTGCGGATAAAATTTCGGATCAAATTCGGGATTTGCACGGCTCGACCTTTGGGTTAAATTTGAGCGAATTTTAGCAGAGTTTTTAGTCCACGCAAAATTTAAGCTCAAATTTGACGGATTACAAAATTTGAGCATAAAAAGATAAGCGGAAGTATTTTAAGATGGATTTGAATGTTGCGACGAAAATTTCGTCCCAAGACTAGGCAATCAGCCTGTCGCAGGGCGAAATTTTCTAGCTCATTCAAAGACGTTTAAAAGACGACGCGCTAAATGTTATAGCGACTGCAAAATTTTAGGTTTACTAAACGCCTGTATTGGCTTAATCTCCCCCTTAAATTTCTCAATCTGCGCTAGCACGGTGTGAGCCGAGTTGCTTTGTGCGAGACTTGACGTGCCTTTATCAAACGTAAGCACGTTTACGCAGCCGTGCTGGCAGAGGCTTTTCTCGCCCCAAACCTCGGGATCGTACCACGCGCCCTCGCAGATCGCTGCGACGCGCTCGGGCACGATGTCGGTAACGAGCACGCCCGCTAAAATTTCGCCGCGATCGTTGAAAACGCGCACGATGTCGCCGTTCGCAAGCCCGCGCGCTTCGGCGTCTTTTGGATTGATAAGCACCGGCTCTCTGCCGCTAACCTCGGCGAAATTTCTGATGATCGAGTTGTTTAGCTGACTGTGCAAGCGGTAGCGAGAGTGCGGGCTTACGATATGAATCGGGTATTTCGCCGTCTTTTTCGCATCCCCCAGCCACTCTTTCGGCTCGATCCAAGTAGGCATCGGCGGGCAGTCGGCATAGCCCATCTTAGCGATCGTTGGTGAGTAAAGCTCGATCTTGCCAGATGGGGTGCCTAGGCGGTTTTTGGCGGGATTTTCGCGGAATGCCGCAAGGCGCGTGTATAGCGCGCTGCTCTCGTCGTCCTTTTCAAAGCGCACGAAGCCTTTGTCGTAAAATTCCTCAAAGCTAGGCATCGTTATATTTAGACCTTTAGCTTGCTCTACGGCATCGGCGTAGAATTCCTTCATCCATCCTAGCTCGTCCTTGCCCTCGCTAAAGACCTCGCCGTATCCCCAGCGCTTGCAGATCTGCTCGCAGATCCAAAAGTCGCTCTTGCTCTCGCCCATCGGCTCGATTGCGGGCCTGTAAGCGACTATATATTCGCCAGTAGCGCCGGTTTGGTTGATGTCGTTTCTCTCGACCTCGACAGCCACCGGAAGCACGATATCGCTAAGCTTCGCCGTGCTCGTCCAGTAAGGCTCGGCGGTGATAACGGTGTCGAGCTTACGCCACTGCTTGACGATATTATTCACGTCTTGATGGCGCGTAAACATCGATCCGCACGCCATATAAGCAACCCTCATATGCGGCAGCTTGATTTTAGTGCCGTCGTAGTCGATCTGCTTACCCGGATGCTCCAGCGCCTCTATGCTGCGAGAGGACGGGATGGTAATGTTTTTCGCACTTTTCCAAGGCGCAGAGCCCGTGTTTTCGTATTTTTCATCTATACGAGTGCTAAGCCCCTTTAAAATTGGAGCCACTTTATTCGTAGCGCCCGCAGAACCGTAGCCTAAGCTAAATTCAAAGCCGAGACCCTCCTTGCCGATATACCCTAGCATCGCATTAAGCGCCACTAGCGCCCAGAAAGGCTGCTCGCCGTGATCGGCGCGCTGCAAACCGCGACCGATTAAAATCGTGCTCGGCTCCTTTGCAAGCGCCGTAGCAAATTTCACAATAGCCTCCTCGCTAAGCCCGCAAATTTTGCTCGCCCAAGCTGCGTCCTTCACGATTTTATCGCTCTCGCCTAGAAAATACGCTTTAAATTTATTAAATCCGACGGTGTATTTTTTGATAAATTCCTCGTCATAGAGATTGTTCGTAAACAGATAATGGCACATACCGATGATGAGCGCGGTGTCGGTATTTGGGTGCAGGATGATATCTTCGCTATCAAAGTAGCGCGCGGTGTCGTTTCTCATTACGTTTACGCTATAAGTTTTGATGCCCGATTTCTTAAGCTCTTGCATGCCGATATAACCGTCGTGCGTAGGCGGAATGGATGAAATTTGATTGGTTACCGCAGGATCAGTCGCCCAAAATACGACGTTTTTGGCGTTTTTGACGATCGCTTTCCACGTAGTAGGCGCGTCGTAAACGGCGCTTGAGCCCAACACGTGAGGCATTATAACAAGCCCCGCGCCGGTGGAGTAATCGCCGCTTTCCTCTACGTAGCCGCCTAAAATTTTAAGCATTCGGTGCGCTACGGTGCGTCCCCAGCCGATCTTGCCGCTACCGCCCCACCAGTAGCACTCGCCATAGATCGCCTCGGCGCCGTATTTGTCGAAATTTTCTTTCAAAGCCTTTGCGGCTAGATCAAGCGCTACGTCCCAGCTAACGCGCACGAACTCCTCTTTACCGCGCAGTTCACTCTTTGCCGCACCTTTTGCCTTTAGATAACTTTTACGCACCATCGGATAGAGCACGCGGTTTTCGTTTTGGATATTATCCGGCAAGCTGTAATTCATCGTATTTGGAAATTTATCGCCTTCGAAATCGCTTACCGAAACGATCTGCGACGAGTTTAAATTTAGCCAAAAAGGACCGAATCTATTCGCGCCGAATACCTTTTTGTTATCGAAAATCGTCTGAGAAACCCCCTCAATCCTGCTAGCGCTTGCCGCGCTTGCGCCTAAAATCCCTGCCTTTAAAAAGTCTCGCCTTTTCATCTGATCTCCTTTATCATTCAGGTTTTTTTGCGTTGTGTTGTAGATATTTTATGATCAAATTTAGCTCGTCGCCCTCGAGCGCTACGTAGTTTGCATTGATCATCTCTTGTAAATTTGCAGGCCACTGATTTGCCGTGAAGCTCTTTGGCTCATGCAGGCGGTGACACGCCGAGCAGATCTGCTCGTAGTTTGTCTTTGCCTCCGCATAAAGAGCCTTAGCGTCCTTAGCTACGGCATCCGAACTGATCTCGTAAATCCCCTCGGCTTCGTACCAGATCTCGCCGTAATCGTCCTCGAGCTTTTTGCCCTTTTTAAAATTTGCTTCGGCTTCGTTCGTAAAAATCGCGTAAATTTCAGCCTCTTTCATATTTTTTTGTATTTGAAGCTGATAGTTTTCGCTCACGACGCCTTTAATTTTAATCTTGGTAACGCCACCTTCGCTGGATATCACCTCGATCGGTGTTAAAATTTCAGCCTCGCCGATTGCTTTGCCGTCTTGCGAGATCGTAGCGGTTTTGGAGATCACCTCGCCGCCGAAAAGCGAACACGCACAGATAAATGAGATAAAAATTTTCCTCATAAAGTATCCTTTCTAGGTTGTCTTTAACGCGAATTATAAATCAAAGATAAATTTAAATTTGTCGCGATTGCGACGAATTTATCCTTTTTATGTAAAATTTACGTGAAATTTTATGCAAAGAGCTGCTATGATAGATAGACTAAATAACGATTACAGCGAGAAATTCGACTTTTTAAGCAGGGAGCGGATTGCTAAATTTAGGCGCGAAAGCTACGCTCGCGGTGACGTGATCTACGCGCAAAAGTTTAAATTTATCATTCTACTGCGCGGCAGGGCGAAGCTAAACTGCTACGAAAACGGTAAGGAATTTATCTTTAGCTTCGTAAGAAGCGGCGCCTACGTCTGCTTGGATAAAAACACGAGCCTTGAAATTTTAAGCGACTGCGAGACGCTGCAGATCAACATCTCGGAGCTTTTCGAGTTGCTCGGAGACGAGTTTGCAAGCTCGATCATAAACGCACTTATCAAAAACATCTACTCGCAGCGAATTTTAATTAAAGAGATCGTCTTTGCGAAGATCCAGACGCGGATTTTAAATTTCTTAAATCGCATTGCAAACGCAGATAAGATCGTGGAGCTTCCCTTTAATATAATGACGCTTGCAAGCCTGCTCGGTGCGCCTCGCCAAAACGTCTCTCAGGCGATTACGAAGCTCGTAAACGACAAAAAAATAGTGAAATTAAAGGGCAATAGAATTAAAATTTTGTAGTTTGAATCTCGCGGCGAATCTAAATTTAAATATAAAAGGCTGTTTTAAGCAAAACCGCCTAGTAAAAAGGGCTAAAACCAAAATGGGATTAGCCCTAAATTTAGCCTATTTGCAAAGCTTATGTGTGCTACAAAGCTGCGTTTAAAAAATCGAGCCTCTGCTTGCGGGTCGCAACGGATCGTCTCCAAAGCGGTTGCCTCCGTTAGTGCCTTGCTGGATAAAAAATACGATCAATACTACTGGACCTATTATCGGGACAAAAATTAACAGATAAAACCAGCCGCTTCTATCGGTATCATGCAGGCGTCTTACCGCTACGGCGATAGAAGGTAAAAGTATTGCCAATAAAAAGATTGAGTTAATGAAACCGATCATTCTACCGGAACTCGTAACGGCATAGGTGCCTAAAAAGCCATCCAATACTAACGTTACGATTCCTAAAAGTGCCGCAAATAATGCAAACCACCAGTACTCTGAACGTGGTGCACGCCCCTCAAAATTACAATAATTCTCTTTGAGACAAGTGCGAACAGACTCTATAAAAGTCATCTCAAACTCCTTTTTAAAAAATAAGATAAATTATATAATAGTGGCACTTAAATTTGTCCTTTATATTGATTAAATTTCAAAATTTACCTTCGCCGCCGCGCTGTCTGGCAAATACATTAAAATTTATCTCGAATGAACTTAATAGCGAGCTGTTTGATAAGCGGAGGAGGGTAGGTTAGGCGGAACAAATTTTGCTTTTTCGCTCGCGTTAAATGACAAAGTAGAGCGGCTGCGACTGGCGCAATTATAATAGCGATTTTATCCGCTTGCCACGCCGTGCTGCTTAAATTTTAAAATTTACTTCTCTTTGCGGCTTAAAATTTTAGAAATTTTTGCAGCGTCGTAAGTTTTTGCCTGCGCTTTTAGAAACTCGCAAAGCTCCTTCTGCTTGCAAAGGCCGTGAGCGAGCAAAAACTCCGCCGTGTCTGTATCATCCAGTACTGAGGCTAGCTTAATCAAGCCCGTTAACTCATTTTGCGGTAGCTCGCGCAAGCTTTGAAATTTTAAAATTTCCTCTACATAGCGTAGCCTTCCGTCGCGGAATTTTTTAAATCTCGCGCTATTTATGAACTCACGAGCGCGTGGATCAGGCGGATTTTTATATGCCGAAACGATAAAACCTGCATCTCGTAAAAATAGCAGCTCACCGCCTGCAACCGAGCTTACCACGCCGCTAATATCTGTAGCGCCCAGCTCAAGAAGCAATGAAAACGTCTCAAAATCTCCGCACGATGTGGCTAGATGTAACGATCCGCGTGCATGTATATTTGCGCCGTGCTCTACCAAAAATCGCACTAATCGCAGCACATCCGCATTTTTTAAAATTGTGCGACGTCCTAACTTTTCGCTTGGAGTTATCAAATTCTTTTCGTCTGCACCTAAATCAGCACTGCTTGGCGCATCAATACCCGCACCAAAATCAAGCGGACAGCCGTAAGAAATCGCAGTTTGCAACGGCGAGCCGATATATCCTTCATTGTAGTTCAAATCAGGCTTAAACGCAAGTATTCGAGTAATTCGTGTAAAATCAAGCTTTCCACTTCGCATTAGTTTCATATTTGCAATAAATGGCGTAAAAATCCGCTCGCCAAACTCCCCGAAATCCTCGTCGATCCTGCCCCTGTTTTGCGCCGCGAATTCCAAAAGCGCGTCCAAGCCCGCATCTATCTGCGCATTGCTAGCATTTTCATCGTAAAAAATTTCAAAATTTGGCTGCGATAAATTTGACTCTGCTTGCTGTGAAGCAGAAACTCTCGGGTCATCCTTAGCGGCGCCGAAAGCGCAGCTCGCAAGCAAAAGCCACAAAAAGATAAAATTTTTCATATCGCCCTCGCTTAAATTTTGCACGATTATATCAAATCTAAGGCTAAATTTAACGGTGCCTTGGAATTTCATAAAAAGCAAATGGCAAATAAATTTAGCCTAAAAAAGCGCCTTTTGATTTTAATTTCGCTAGAATTAGCCATAAATAACCTAAACAAAGGAGCGGCAAATGAAACTACTTTTTACTTTGATCTTGCTTTGTGCGGGGCTTTTTGCAAACACGCTGCAAGAGATCAGAAATAGCGGCGTCATCAGAGTAGGCGTCAGAGATGGCAGACCGCCTTTTAGCGAGATTAGCGGCGGTAAATTTGAAGGTTTTGAGATCGAGCTTGCCAATGCGATCGCAAAGGCGATTTTCGGTGCCAAACAAGGCGAAGTGCAGTTTGTCTCTCTAAGCGCCGCCGATCGCGTCTCGTATCTAGTCAATAATAAAGTCGATATAGTTGCAGCTACCTTCGTCATCGATTCGGCGCGCAAAAATCATGTAGACTTCTCGATGCCGTATTTTTCGACCAATCTCGGCGTACTAACTCGCAAAGCGGACGCCATCAAAGATATATCGCGTTTGCGCGATATGAGGCTCATAACCGAAGAGGGCACGACCGTAGATAATTACCTCAAAAAAGAGAAATTTAGCAACGTAAGCTACTGCAAAAATACAAGCGAATGCTACGCGATGATCCGTGACGGCAAAGCCGACGGATACGTCAATCTAAATATCACGGTGCTAGCCTACGCCGTCGTGGACGATACGCTCGAAGTGCCGTTTCAAAACTTCGGCAAGCCCGATTTCATCGGTATTGGCGTGCAAAAAGGAAATAAGGAGCTACTTGATTTTATCAACGCAGAGCTTGTAAAACTAAGCAAAGAGGGCTTTTTCAAAAAGGCTTATCAGGACACCTTTGAGCCTTTTTACCGCGGTACGGCGGATAAAAAATACTTCCTTTTAGACGGAATTTATGACTTGCTATAAAAGCGAGCTAGAAATTAAAATATAAAATTTATCGAAGGCAGTTTGCATAACGAATAAATCTTGGGATTTAAAATTTAGAATTTGCGAAATTTTAAATCCCCGCTTTGCCCCTAAATTTTAAACCTGCATACGCGCGGTGATTGAATTTTAAACCGCTTGCATTTATTTTCTCTAAAATATATAGTGCTATAATTATTTCAAAACTAAAAAGTAGGGGGCTTTTTATGAGATTACTTTTTATTTTAGCCTTATTTTGCGCTAGCATTTTTGCAAATACACTAGATGAAATCAGGCAGGCAGGTGTTATCAGAGTGGGCGTGCGCGAAGGTCGTCCGCCGCTAAGCGAGTCTAATAACGGCAAGTTTGAGGGTTTTGAAATCGAGCTTGCTAGCTCAATCGCCAAAGACATTTTCGGCGATAAAAAGGGCGAAGTGCAGTTCGTAGCCGTAACCGCAGGCGATAGAATCCCGTTTTTGAAAAATAACAAGGTCGATATGGTCATCGGCACCTTTATGATTACGCAAGAGCGTAAGAAGCAGGTGGATTTCTCACTTCCGTATCTATCGGTAAATTTTGGCATCGTAACGCGTAAAGAGGATCAAGTGAAGGACTTCGCACAGGTTCGTGATATGAGAATTTCAATCGAAAAAAATCCCAACGGCTCGATGACCGAGCGCTATCTACGCAAAGAGAAATTTAGCAATTTGGTCTATTGCAAAAATACTAGCGAGTGTTACGCGATGATGAAGGACGGCAGAGCCGACGGCTACGCCAACGACAACATCATCGTCCTAGCCTATGCTGTCGTGGACGATACGCTCGAAGTGCCGTTTAAAAACCTAGGCGCGGCGGAATTCTTAGGCGTCGGCGTGCAAAAAGGCAATCAAAGCCTGCTTGATTTCATCAATGCCGATCTAATTAAGCTAAGCAAAGAGGGCTTTTTCAAAAAGGCTTATGAGGACACTTTCGAGCCATTTTACCGCGGCACTGCGGATAAAAAATACTTCCTGCTAGACGGAATTTATAATATGCTTTAGATCTTAGAATTCTAAGGCGCGGAATTTTGAAATTTTGAAATTCCGCTTCGCACGCGGCGAGTAGAATTCCGCGATCTGCAAATTTTGGAATTTTAGTAAGCGAGAAATTCCGCAAAATTTCAAAATTTAAAATTTTATCTCACGCTCGGTTTAAAAACATCTATTCCATTCGGAGCAAAATTTCACGCTATGATAGAATTTTAAAATTTTATGCATGACGGAATTTTAGAATTTTACCCGCACCGAGAATTTTAAAATCCTATGCTGCAACAGAATTTCGTAGTTGAGGGCTTTTGCGCTGCGATAAAATATAAAATTTATCGTGTGATATAAAATCCCCCAGATAAGCGCGATAAATTTAAAAGGATAAAATTCTGCGTGAGGCAAATTCTGACTCACGGCAAAAGCGCAGTCGCCGCAGATGCTATTTTAAACTTTCAGCCGTTAAATTTTACTCAAACGCCTTGTAGTGCGCCTCATCGGCGAACTCAAGCATCTCGCGATCGCCCCTACTGTCGCCGTAAGCGATAACGCGATCGAAAGCCTGCACGTCGTATGCCGCGCGCACGCGAGCGACCTTTTGCGCGCCGTAGCAGTTCTGCCCCTCGATCTCGCCCGTGATGATGCCGCCTTTGCGCCGTATTTTAGTGCCTAAAAGCTCCAAGCCCTGCGCGTCGCACCACGGACGTAGCCAATCTTCGAGCGAGGCGGTGACGATGACGATCTTATCGCCCGCGGCTTTATAGCTTGCGATCTTGTCCATCGCGCTTTGTTTTAGGATATCTTCGATGTGGGTGGTGGAGTATTTTTTGCAAATTTTATCAAATTTATCGGCGCTCATGCCTGCAAAAAAATAGCCCAAGAGCTTTCTGCGCGTAAAATTATTGCTCGCAAGACCTAACTTATACGCCGCTAAAATGGGTGATAGCACCAAAATCCCGCGAAAAAATTTCTTAAATCCGACTACGTAGGCGACGAACTCGAGCAGCGAATCATCGCGCGTGATCGTGCCGTCAAAGTCGAATAAAACAAGATTCATTGCCTCTCCTAGTAAAATTTCAGAAGCGTAAATTTTAAAATTTACCTATAAAAAAGGCGTGAAATTTAAAAGCTAAATTTCACGCCGAATTTTAAAATTTCATCCAAAAATTCTATTTTTTCGCCATTCGTCTGCGCGTCGTAGGATCCAGGTATCGCTTGCGTACGCGGATATTTACGGGCGTGACTTCCACAAGCTCGTCCTCCTCGATCCACTCCAGCGCGCGCTCTAAATTTAATGCTCGCGGCGGCACGAGCTTGATCGCATCATCGCTGCCGCTGGCGCGGACGTTGGTTAAATTTTTACCCTTGATCGGATTTACGTCCAGATCGTTCGGACGGCTGTGCTCGCCGATGATCATACCTAGATAGACCTTTGCCTGCGGAGCGATAAAAAGCACGCCGCGATCTTGTAGGTTCCACAGGCTGTATCCTAGCGCCACTCCGTTTTCCATACTCACGAGCGCGCCGTTTTGTCGCTTCTCGACCGCGCCTATGAAAGGGCGGAATTCCAAAAAACTATGGTTCATTACGCCTTCGCCGCGAGTATCGGTCAAAAACTGCGAACGAAAGCCGATAAGACCGCGCGCCGGGATCTCAAACTCCATACGCGTCTGCCCGTCGCCGGTAGGATTCATCACCTTCATCTCGGCTTTTTTGCGGCCTAGCTTTTCGATAACGGTGCCGGTACAATCATCGGGCGCGTCGATAACTAAGTGCTCGAAAGGCTCGCATTTGATGCCGTCGATCTCTTTGATGATAACTTCCGGGCGCCCGAGGCAGAACTCAAAGCCCTCGCGGCGCATATTTTCGGCCAAAATCGTGATCTGCAGCTCGCCGCGGCCGCTTACTTTAAATTTGCCCTCGCCCGCGTTTTCATAGCGCATCGCGATGTTGGTTTTCATCTCCGCTTCCAAGCGCTCGTCGATCTTGTTTGAGGTTACGAATTTACCCTCCGTACCAGCTAGCGGTCCGTCATTTACGCTGAAAATTACGCTAAGGGTCGGCTCTTCGATATGCAGCGCATCAAGCGGAATCGGGTTATTGGGATCGACGATACTATCGCCTACGTCAAGCGCGTCAAATCCCGCAATAGCCACGATGTCGCCCGTGCCCGCTGCATCGATGTCGGTGCGCTCAAGCCCGCTAAAGCCGATGAGCTTTGAAATTCTACCGTTGATGTGCGTGCCGTCGGCTTTGGCTAGCATAACGCTTTGGTTTTTGTTTATCGTGCCGTTGAAAATTCTAGCAATGCCGATCTTACCGACGTAATTATCGTAATCGAGCGTGAAAACCTGCAGCTGTAAAGGATTATCGTCGCTGCCGCTCGGAGTTGGAACGTGAGAGATAATCGTCTCAAAAAGCGGCTTCATGTCGGTGCTCTCGTCGCTTAGATCGTATTTTGCATAGCCGTTTTTGGCCGCGGCGTAGATGACGGGGAACTCAAGCTGCTCGTCGTTTGCGTCAAGCGCTACGAAAAGATCGAAAATTTCATTTACTACGCGGTCCGGATCGGCTGCGGGCTTGTCGATTTTGTTTACGACTACGATCGGTCTAAGTCCCAAAGATAGCGCCTTTTTTACGACAAATTTCGTCTGCGGCATGACGCCTTCTTGCGCGTCGACGAGCAAAAGTACGCCGTCTACCATTTTTAACACGCGCTCGACCTCGCCGCCGAAATCGGCGTGACCTGGGGTGTCGATGATATTGATTTTAACGCCGCCGTAGTGGATGGCGGTATTTTTGGATAGTATCGTAATGCCGCGCTCGCGCTCGATGTCGTTGCTGTCCATCACGCGCTCGCCGACCTCTTGGTGATTACCAAAGGTGCCGGATTGTTTTAAAAGCTCGTCTACGATAGTGGTCTTTCCGTGATCGACGTGCGCGATAACCGCGATATTTCTGATATTTTCCAAATTTTTCTCCGTTTATAATTTCAAAAACTGATGATTATACTAAAAAAATTCTTAAGATAAAAATTTACGAGTATTCTTTGACTTCGCAGACAAAAAACTCATACACGCGCTGTTGGATTAGCGCATCCTCGTCATCATCTCCGATCAAACGACGCAGATGTGAAAAATCAATCTTTTTGATATATTTTTTGTTATTTTTGATATCTCTGTCGATCTCTTTTAAAAGCGAATCTAAATTTAAGCTTTTATAGGTTTTCGCCTTTAAGATATACTCTTTTACGATGGAGACCAGCACGCCGATGCGCTGCTCATCACCCGGATAAATTTCGCCAGCTATATCTTTGATCGCGTCGTAGTCCTCGTCTGTCTGCTTCTTTTTAGCAAGCAGCATTGCGGCAAAAATTTTGGCTCTAAACTCGATAGAGCGATGGTGAGGAATAAAGACCTCGCGAAATACGGATAAAAGATGATTTTTGAAATTCATTTATAACCTTACTTTAAGAAACATTTCCATATAATCCCGTTTGCCCTTTCTTAGACCTGTGCAATGCTTTTTTTAGGCACCGCTTCAGGGTAGGAATACAGCAGAGCACTTAGATCTCGCATGTGCCGCAGCCATCTGGGAAGGGGTTTTATAAATCGATCCTATTAAGCCCAAAATGCTCTTTGAAATCCTCACAAACACTATAAAAATCGACGCCTTCGATTTTTGGCTTGGCTTTGAAAAACTCTAACATCGAATTATACCCGCTAAGCAGCTCCTTGCTCTTTACGCCGTAACTAATCGAAATTCCAGCCTCGAAAAACGCCGCTAGCTTATCGCAATACTTAAGCGCTTTGCCGTCAATCGCGCGAAATTTATCTTCGTTAAACATCTTTAGGCTACCTTCTGCAAATTTAGGCTCCTTGCCTAGCTCGAAGGTGCGGTTTTCAAACTCATCTTTTATAAATTTACCGCCCTCTTTGCGGATACCCAAAATATAACTAAAATCATCTCTCATATGTTCCGGCACGAAAGGCAAAATTTTATCGTCTATTAGCCGCATCTCATATTCGCCGATGATGTCGCTAAGGCCTTTGACGCCGTATTTTACGGGGCTAATGATGTCGCGAGTGAGGCTTTCGGGCAAATCATGAAATAGCGCGCAGAAAAAATTATACGCCGTGCGCGAGCGGCACGCATCCACTTCAAGCGAAAAAAAGTAGCTTAAAATCGCGACTACCAGCATATGTCCAAGCACCGATGTCTCAGGGATGCGCGGCGTCTGCGCCCAGCGCTTTTGAAAACGAAGTCTACCACTAAGATCGACTATGCGGGCGAGCTTTTTATTCATCACGATCTTTCGCACGCCGATAAGCTCGTAATAATCCTCGAGCTCCTCATCCACCTTGGCTTTTAGCTCCTCGATGTCGTTTAAAAACTGGCTAGTTTGATAGACGATGTTAAATTCCCACCGCGTAGAGAGGTAACTAGCTGCCTTTAAGATCACCGCTTCTTTCTTATGATCTTTGGAATTTAGATATTTTTTAAATCGCTCGAAAAAAGCGCCATTTTGAATAGGCAAAAGATCGCTTTCTAGGACACTTAGAACCCATTCGTTGATCTTTTTTTTCTTGGTTTTTTGGATCTGATGAAAGACGTCCGGACGGATGTCGGTTACTACGATACGCGCTAAAAACTCGAAAATCCCCGCTTCGATGACGTAGTTGATATCCACGTCGCGCTCAAAGCTAGCGATAAAATAAGCGATGATAAATTTATGCGCCTGCTTGTCGAGCTCAACTAAACTTACCATCTTTGGGTAATCGTTCCAGCGGCTAATGCTTGCGGATTTAAAAATTTGTTCGACTAAATTTGAGCTTATCATCGATAAATTTGATCCGAGTTTATTTCGATTACCGTGTGGACGTTGCCGCGCGGATTAAAATCGCCCGTGATTTTCATAAATTTAGGCTTTAGCTTGTTTTGAAGCGCGCCGTAAATTTCATTTATGCTATCCTCGTGGCTGATGTAGCGATTCATGAAGGAATTTATGTAAATTTTAATCGCCTTAAGCTCCACTACGAGCTTATCCGGGATATATTCAAAATAGATCGTCGCAAAGTCCGGATAGCCAGAGCGCGGGCAGCGGCAGCAAAACTCGGGCAGGGTGATTTTTATTAGATAGTCGCGCTCCTGTTTGTTGGGCCAAACTTCCATCTTTTCTATGTCAAATTTCTCAATTTCCTCTTCGCCGTATCTCACTATGATCTCCTTAAATTCGATATATCATTCGGTTTTTCGACGCAAAATCCCTGAATATAATCGATACCCATTTTATAAAGCTGCATTTGAAATTCCTGCTTATCTACAAAGCGCATTATGGTTTTGACGCCCGATTTTGCGCAGGCTTCATTAATGCCAATAAATATATTTTTAATCTTTTCATCGTCTAAATTTTTGTTAAATTCTATATCATAAACAATAAAATCGACGTTTAGAAATTTTAAATACTCAAAGCTCGCGTTCGAGCCGCCGAACTGCGACAGCGCGAAGCTAAATCCAAGTTCGCGGAATTTAATCAAAATTTCGTCAAAGCGCTTGATCTCCGAATAGATAAGCTTTTCGTTAAACTCAAACACGATCTTTTTCGGATCGATCAGATTATTATCGATAAGCTTTAAAATTTCATTGCGAAACTCGTTATTTCGCAGCGTCTGAGGCATAATCTCGATAAAAATTTTAGCGTCAATATCTTTAAAATAGATGATTCTAGAAATTTGCCTCATCATCGAAATATCGTATTTAATATCGTAATGATTTAGAAGCAAGATATCTAAAATTCTACTTTTTGTGATCTTTTCGCCGCTTCTTAGATCGAGCTTCGGGATCAAATTTATATGCGATTTTACGCCGTTTTTATCTGCAACGCGCTGATATTTAAAGCTAAAATTTTCACTATCGATCGCTTCCATAACGTCGGCGGAAAATACGTCGATTAATACCTTTTCTACGTCGATCGCTTTTTCTCCGTGTTCTTCGTCGTCCAGGTGATTTATCTTATAAAATAGCGCATTTACAATATTATTTAGATTGCGATCATATGAACTTGGAAGCATTGCAAATTCGCTTTTTATCTCTACATTTTTAATCGTTTGACTTGAAATTTTATGTTCAAACATTCGCAAAATATGACTTAAATTTGTAGCTTTTGATTCCACTCCGAATACAAAGTAGCCGTTTATAAAGCGCCCGATCGGAAGGTCCTTAAAACCCTGCTCCGCCATAAAATTTGAAAGTTCCTTACAATACTCATATAAAATTTCATCGCCGTTTTTATAACCATATCGATCGTTTATGTCGATGATATTTTTAATTCGCAAAAGAACGATATTTATTTGACGATTTTTAGCTAGATCGTTGCTTAAAATTTTTTCGATCTCCTCGCGCACAAACACGTGAGTAACGGGATCAATCAGAGTCTTTTGAAAGCCGAAATAAATTTGATAGATGACATAATAAACATAGCAGGTTAAAAGTATCAAAAATAAAATTACGTCGTCAAATTTGAACTCACCATTTCGGAATAAAATAATTCCGAAAACAATCAAAACGCAGGTAAATGGCACCGAAATTTTAAGCGCCGTTATGAAGCGGTTTTCGCGCTCTTTGGTCTCACTAAATAGCATCTAAACGTCCAAATGTTTTACATCTTTTGCATGATCTTGGATGTAGTTTCGGCGCGGCTCGACCTCATCGCCCATGAAAAGATTAAAGGTATCGCTAGCGCTCTGTGCGTCTGCAATACTAATTTTTAAAAGCCTTCTATTTTCAGGGCTCATAGTAGTTTCCCAAAGCTGCTCTGGATTCATCTCTCCAAGACCTTTGTAGCGCTGAATATAAGCGCCTTTTTTCGAGCTTTTTTCGATTTCGTCTAAAATTTCAATAAAATCCTTGCCAAAGCTTACATCCCGCTCTTTAATTTTTGAATAAATTCTAATTGCCTCTTCAAAGATATAATTGCTAAATAAATTCTCATCTATCACAAGCTGTTCTAGGCCACTCGGAGTTTGGACATAAATTCTAATGCCTTCATCATTTACATATGAATTTAAAATATTAAATCCTTCGCTCTGCAGGCGCGGTTTTAAAATTTCAAATAGCTCCTCATAGCCGAGGCTTCGCGCTTCGTCGTTTTCTATTAAAAATCTGATCGCGCTAAGCACGCTGAAGCGCTTTTTAAGCTCATTCAGAAGCGAGCGGTAGTTTGAAACTATTTTTAGATAATCGATCAAATCCTCGTTGCCGATGCCTTCAAACTCTCCCATATCGATGCCCGTTTCGATCAAAAACTCGCTAAGCGCTTTTTCGTCTTTCAGATAAATCTCTTTTTTTCCCTTTTTATATCTAAAAAGCGGCGGCTGCGCCAGATAAACATAGCCATTTTCCACGATAGGACGTAAAAACCTAAAGAAAAATGTTAGAAGCAGCGTCTGGATGTGGCTGCCGTCGACGTCCGCATCGGTCATAATGATGATTTTGTGATAGCGGAGCTTTTCTTCGTTAAATTCCTCGCCGATGCCGCAGCCAAAGGCCGTGATCATATTTTTAATCTCTTCGGATTGTAAAATTCTATCCAGCCGCGCCTTTTCTACGTTTAAAATTTTACCTCTAAGCGGCAATATCGCTTGAAACACGCGGTCTCTTCCCTGTTTCGCCGAACCGCCCGCGCTATCGCCCTCGACTAGATAAATTTCGCTAATGCTTGCATCCTTACTCTGGCAATCGGCTAGCTTTCCCGGAAGGGTGCCGACGGAATTTATATTGTCTTTTTTGCGAGTTAGATCGCGCGCTTTTTTTGCCGCTTCGCGACCGCGCGCGGCTAAAAGAGCCTTATTCATAATGGCGCGCGCTTCGATCGGATTTTCTTCAAAATACTTGCTAAGCACCTCAAACGCCATCTTTTGCACGATCGGCTTGACGTAGCTGGAACCTAATTTCCCCTTCGTCTGTCCCTCGAACTGCGGTTCGGGAACCTTTACGCTAATTACAGCGATAAGCCCTTCGCGAACGTCATCACCAGTAATCTTCGTGTCTTTTTCGCGCGCAGCCGCATTTGCCGCGACGTAATTTGTTATCGCACGCGTAAGACCCGCTCTAAAACCCGCCTCGTGCGTACCGCCGTCCGGAGTTTTGATATTATTTACGAAGCTTAATAAAATTTCACTATACGTTTCGTTATACATCAGCGCAAAATCGACCATAACATCATCCGCGCTATCACTAAACGATACGGCTTTGGATATGGCAGGCGCTTTATTCATATCGTTTACGAAGCTCTCCAAGCCGCCTTCGAAGTGAAAGTGCTCGTCTCTGCCCGTGCGATTATCTTTAAAATTTATCGTAATTTTTGGATTTAGATACGCTAGCTCGCGAAATCTTTTTGATAAAATTTCATCGTCAAATTCTAAAATTTCAAAAATTTCGCCGTCGGGCCAAAACTCGATCGTAGTGCCCGTGCGATTAGTAGTTTTTATCTTTTCAAGCTCGGTAGTAGGAATTCCTTTGGCAAATTCTTGTCTATAAATATTTCCGTCACGTTTGATCGTAGCAACGAGCTTTTTTGAGAGCGCATTTACAACGCTAACGCCCACGCCGTGCAGACCACCGGAGACTTTATAAGTGTCTTTGTCAAATTTACCGCCTGCGTGAAGCACGGTCAGAACCACCGTCGCAGCAGGAATTTTTTCAGTCGGGTGTATATCGACGGGAATTCCACGACCGTTATCGCTAACGATGCAGCTTCCCTCACTCGTGATCTCGACGTCGATTATGTCGCAGTACCCTGCCATCGCCTCATCGATTGAATTATCTACAACCTCATAAATCATATGATGAAGTCCGCCGATATTGGTGTCTCCGATATACATTCCAGGTCGCTTTCTAACAGCCTCAAGACCTTTTAAAACTTTAATATTACTGGCGCCATAATTTTGTTTCATAATTTTCCTTTAAATATTATTTATCGGCATGACAACCGTTTTTAGGCCGTCCGCGCTAAGTACGAACGCCGTATCGGAGCTGTTAAAATTAAGCTCAAAAATTTCGCTCTCTATGTTACTTAAAAAATCAAGCAGAAAGCGATTTTTCACGCCGAAGACTATCTCGCCGTTTATATCGATCGCCGCTTCAATTTCGGTCTTTGCCTCGGAATTATCCTCATTGATGCTCTCAAAAACCATTCCGTCCTTTTTAATGGTAACCTTCATCTCCTCGCACATTGCGTTTATCGCTCGCACGCCGCTTACCATCTTATCGCGCGGGATTAAAATTTTATACGCCGTATCGCTTGGAATAACGCGCTCATAGTTTGGAAATTTGCCGTTAATAAGCTTTGTAAAAAACTCAAAATTTTCGCTCACCGCTAGTAGCACGTTTTCGTCGTAGTAAATTTTAATTTTATCCGAAAATAGCTTTTGAATTTCGCCTATCGCCTTTTTAGGGATTAAAATTTTAGTATCTAGCTCGCCCGCTTTTGATTGAGTAATCAGCTTATAAACACTAAGTCGCTTAGTATCGGTTCCGACTAAATTTAAAAATCCCTCTTTTACGTCGATTAAAGCGCCGTTTAGCTCATATTTTGGATTGTTCGTATCGATCGACGGATAGATCTTTTTAAGGCTTCTGCCTAAAATTCCAGCATTTACGTCAAAGCTGTTTTTACCATCTATTGTAGGAAAGCTCGGAAAATCCCTCGTTTCAAACATCGGAAGCTTGTACTTGGATTTTTTTTGCTTCACAAATAGCGCTCCGTTAACGGTTTCTAAAATTACGTTATCGTCGCTTAAGCCTTTAATAACGCTAAGAAGTTTGCCTCCGTTTGCCGTAGCTTCTCCCTCTGTTTCTATCGAGACATTTTGTAGATTGTAGCTTAAACCGATTTCATGATCGGTAGCTTTTATACTAAAAATTCCATCTTTAGCGCTCATCAAAAGATGCGAAGTTATCGAGCTTAGATCTTTCTTATCGAGATAGGAGCTGGTATTGGAAACTATCTCTTCTAAAAGTTTTTTAGTGATTAACACTTTCATATTTTTATCCTTTTAAATTTTTATCGTTGTAGTAGTTGGTAAGAGGTTTTTGTGAAAAACTTATCCTAAAGCTTGTCTTTAGGTAGTTTATCCAGTGAGTAAGTAGCTTTGTTTTATTCACTTTTATTCACCTTTTTTGCTTTATTTTCATAAAGTCTAAATTTCATTCTTATCCTTTTTGGTTATTTTGTTTTTTAGCTCTTCAATTTTTATCTTTAATATCTCGTCGGTTTGAATGAGCTCGTTGATTTTTTTGATATTTTTGCTGATGGCGCTGTGATCTTTTAGATTAAAAAATGCGGCGATTTTTGGCATTGAGTTTTGAGTTAACTGTTTGGTTAGATATATGCAAATTTGGCGCGCTTCGACGACGTTTTTAGCTCGCGTTTTGCTCTTTAGCTCGCTAGGTTTTACGTTCAGTTCTTTTGAAATCACCTCTATGACGTGTTCGAGACTCACGCTTGAATATTTTTGATGGATCTGATCTTGTAGCGTACTTTTGGTAAATTCTAGCGTGATTTTCGTGCGAAGTATCGACGAATAGGCATTTAGTTTGTTTATCGCGCCTTCAATCTCACGGATATTATCGCCCATATTTGCGGCGATATATTCTACGACGTCGTGTGGAATTCTAACGCGATTTTCCTCGCTCTTTTTATTGATAATGGCGATTTTAGTTTCGAGATCCGGCGGAGTGATGTTTGCTATTATGCCGCTTTCAAACCGCGTTGTCAGGCGACTTTCAAAGCCTTTTAGGAATTTTGGTGGTAGGTCGTTGGTAAGGACGATTTGGCAGTTTTTGTCTTTCAGCTCGTTAAACGTATAAAAAAGCTCTTCTTGAGCTTTGTCACGCCCGATTAAAAACTGAATGTCGTCGATGAGTAAAACATCGCAGTTGCGGTATTTTTGTTTAAATTTATCGATTGAGTTGTTTTTGAGATTAAAGACAAAATCGTTGGCAAACTGCTCGCTGGTGACGCAGATAACGGTTTTTCCTTTTTTAATGCAGTAATTTCCGATCGATTGAAGTAGGTGAGTTTTGCCAAGTCCGCTAGGTCCGTAGATAAAAAGCGGATTAAAGCGGATTCCGGGCTCTTTTGCGACGGTAATTGAGCACTCAAAAGCAAATTTATTTGAATCGCCGATGATGAAATTTTCGAAGTTGTAGTTTTCGCTTAAAATTGTGCTCTTAGGCTTTTCGGAGATGATTTTTACCTTTTCTTTCGGTGAAATTTTAGCTTTTGAGGTGATTTTGACGATTACGTCGCTAAGACCGAACTGTTTTTTGATAAGCTCTTTTATTTTAGTACCGTATTTTGTCTGGGCATATTTGGCTATAAACTCGTTAGTTGCGTTATAAATGAAAAATTCCGAGGTCGAGTTTTTATCGTTAAATTTCAAATTTTTAATGTATCTAGAGTATTCGGTAGGCAAAATTTCCTTCTCTAAATTCGATAAAATTTCTTGTGCTTGCGACGTCGCCATAAAATTCCCTTACAAATTAGATTAAGATTTTAGCTAAATTTCGCTAAATTTGCGGTAAATTTAAGTTTATTCACTTGTGATTAAGCCGTGAATAAGCGTGAAAGAGTGTTATGAAAATTTTAGGAATCGATCCGGGAACTAGAAATTTAGGCTATGCTGTTTTGGAAAAAGATGTGAATAAAATCACCCTCATAGAGGCGGGACTTGTGAAAATGAAGGCCGAAAACGTGCAATTTCAAATGACGCAGATGAGCGAGGCGATCGATCAAATTTTTAGCGCTCATAAGATCGATGAGGTCGCGATAGAATCGATGTTTTATGCCTACAATCCGCAGTCTGTTTTAAAGCTCGCTCAGTTTCGCGGCGCGCTGGCTCTTAAAATTTTACAAATTTTTGGAAATTTTGCCGAATACACGCCGCTTCAGGTAAAAAAATCGGTCACCGGAAAGGCGAAGGCGGCGAAGGAACAAGTTGCTTTCATGGTGAAGCGGATCTTGGGGATTAATAAGGAGATTAAGCCGCTTGACATCACCGATGCCATAGCTATCGCGCTTACGCATGCAAATGTTATGCGCTTAGCGCCTAAATAGGAGGGTTTATATGAAAATCGCTATTTTGCAAATGGACGTGAAAATGGCTCAAAATTTTGCAGATTGTGAGCAAAATTTTATTCGCGCGCGCGAGCTTATAGATCGTGCGTTAAAAAGAGGCGCGGACGTAGCGGTTCTGCCCGAGGCATTTAATATGGGCTTTAATACGGCTAAATTTAAAGAGCTCGCCGATACGAACGCTGCTCATACGAAAAAATTTTTAAGCGAAATTTCGCAAAAAGGCGGCGCTGTTTTGATTGGTGGAGCGATAAATTCTAGGCAAAATAAAATTTACAATTCCGCTTTCATCTATCAAAACGGAGCCGAAATTTTACGCTACGACAAGATCCACGCCTTCTCGCTCGCTCGCGAAAATGAGATCGTAAGCAGCGGTGATAAGCTAGGCATTTGCGAGATAAAATTTCAAAATCGCGCGGTCAAAATCGGCGTCGCGGTTTGCTATGATCTGCGCTTTTGTGAAATTTTTCGCGCTTTAGCGCTTCGCGGCGCGCAGGTAGTTTTCGTAATCGCGCAGTTCGCGCAGAGCCGCATAGAGCATTTTATCACGCTCGCTAAGGCCCGTGCGATCGAAAATCAAATTTTTATCTGCGCGGTAAACGGCTGCGGCTATACGGGTCAGGGCGAGAGTTTCGGCGGAAATTCCATGCTGATCGGTCCGAGCGGCGAGATCGTCGCTCGCTTAGGCAAAAAAGAGGCCGTGAAGATTGCTCGAGCGGATTTAGACGAAATTTTAAAATTTCGCGCTAAAATGGATCTTTTAAAAGATATGAAACCTAAAATTTATAAGGAGTTTTGATGAAAACTTTGGTATTTGTGATCGATATGCTAAACGGCTTCGTAAAATTCGGCGCGATGGCCGATCCCAGCATAGCAAAGATCGCTCCTGCGGTGCTTAAACAGATTGAGGCGGCGAAAAACGTGCATTTCATCTGCGACGCTCACGCCGAGCGGGATTTGGAGATGAAGCGCTACCCGATCCACTGTCTAGTTGGCTCGCCCGAAGCGGAGGTGATCGAGGAGCTCGCGCCCTACGTAAGCGAGCAAAACGTCACTTTTAAGCGTAGCACGAACGGCTTTCATAATTTGGATAAGAAAATTCTGGGCGGCTTCGATCGCTTTGTGATTACGGGCTGTTGCACCGACATCTGCGTGATGCAGTTTGCGCTTAGCCTGCGCACCTATCTCAACGAAACGGGAGAGGATAAGGACGTCATCGTTCCGCGAGGTGCGGTAGCTACATACGATGCGCCGAACCATGAGCGCGGCTACTATGACGAATGCACGCTAAGCTTAATGCAAAATGCGGGGATTTTGGTGATTTAAGCTGCGCTTGATTCAAATAGAATTTTAAGCAAAATTTTGTAGCGTATAAATTTTTAAAATTTAGAGCCGCTCTTAAAATTTTGAAATTTTTTGAGCGGTAGAATTTTCAAATTTTGTGTTACTCGTAGAATTTTAAGACTCTAACCCTTTACGGATTTTAGCTTTGTTTTACCGCGACTGCTTTTGCGACGAAAAATCCAACTACTCCAGAAATTATCGAGCCTAAAAATACCGCGAGCTTGTCCGTGTAATGATACATATCGCTACCGCCGTATGCTAGACCGTCTACGAAAAGTGCCATCGTAAAGCCGATACCACAGATAATTGCTACTGCATAAAGCTGCGGCCAGCCTGCATTTTCGGGCATGTAAGCGATTTTGGCTTTGATTAAGATCCAGCTAAAGGTAAAAATTCCGATCTGTTTACCGAAAAATAGCCCTAGCATTATACCCATCGGCACCGGACCGAAAAGGAAGCTAGGACTGATACCCGCTAGCGAAACGCCTGCGTTTGTAAAGGCAAAGATTGGCAGGATGAAGAAATTTACGGGGTAGGCTAGTCCGTGCTCCATATCCTTTAGCATAGAGCCCGAGCGGGTCTTAAGCGGGATACAAAAACCCGCAAGCACTCCTGCGATGGTCGCGTGGATACCGGAGTTTAGTACCATCACCCACAGCACCACGGCCACGATGATAAACGGAAGCTTTTTATCGACACCAAGTCTGCTCATCGCTAGCATTATTGCGACACAGGCAGCTGCACCGCCTAGATATATTGCGTTTATGGTTGAGGAATAAAACAAAGCGATGATTAAAATTGCACACAGATCGTCCATTATCGCAAGCGTCAAAACGAAAATTTTAAGGCTAGCTGGGATTTTTTTGCCTAAAAGTGCCATCACGCCCACGGCAAAGGCTATGTCGGTCGCCGTAGGGATCGCCCAGCCCTTCATCGCGACGGCATCGCCCCAGTTGATGATCGAAAATATGATCGCAGGCATCATTACTCCGCCCAAAGCCGCGAAGCTAGGAAGTAAAATTTGAGAGAAATGGCGCAACTGCCCTTCGATCTTTTCGCGCTTGAGCTCAAGTCCGATGGCAAAGAAAAATATCGCCATGAGCACGTCGTTTACCAAAAAATGCATTGATTCGTCAAGTTTCGCAGAACCCATGCCTATGGTAAAACTTAGATGTAAAAACGCTTCGTAATATTTAGATAAAAATTCTACATTTTGAGCTACGATCGCAAAAACCGCGGATAGAAGTAATATAACGCCGGCGCTACTTTCGCTTGATAAAATTTTCTTAATGATATGTTGCACATGCTTCCTTTAAAATTTTGCTCTAATTTTATGCAAATTTTAATTAAATTTTTATCAAAACGGGCTAGTTGCTCGGTAAATTCGGCATTATTAGCATCGCATAAAGTATTATAAACATTATGATCGTAGGGCCTTCGTTGATCGCACGGAAGTATTTTCCGCTTCTGTGGCACTCGTTTTTTTCAAATTTATACATATAATAATACAGCCACAAATGATAACAGATTAGCAAAACTCCGGCTAGTAATTTTATATGAAAATACCCCATTTTCATAAGCCCCGGATTTAAAACGATAAGCATCACGCCGCTAAAAACCGTCACTGCCATCGCTATCCAGCCGATCGCGTGATAGAGCATCCGCTCCATTTTTTTAACGACCTTTACGAAATCTGGTTTGTCTAAATTTTCAGCGTGATAAACATACAGGCGCGGCATATAAAATAGCATCGCCATCCACGAAATAAAGCCCGCAAAATGGACAAATTTAAACCAATAGTAACTCATTTTTTCTCCTTAATCTCTCATTAAAATTTCTTTTCGCGCCTCGAATTCTTCTTTAGAAATCGCGCCTTTTTGATACAGCTCAAAGAGCGCATCGACTTTTTTTAGACGCCCCTCGTAGTCGTCTTCCTCCGTCTCACTTACAAAAGCATTTAAATCTTCCACCCAAATTCCTACGAAAAATATATCCAGCAAAATCCAAATTCCCCAAATCGCCCAAAACAAAAAGCCCACCAAAAACCATAGTGTAAAGCTCCCTAGCCAAAATAGCGCGATTTGAGCAAATCCGCTGATAAATTTACCGCAATAAATTCTATGCAGTCCGCCGCCGATCGGCATAGCTGCGATCCACGAAAACGCACCTAAAAACCAAAGCGCGTAAGCGATATAATTATTTCTCTTCATTTTTCTCCTTTTTTGCGGTGCGTAAGCCCTGAAAAATAAAAATCACGACGGCTAGATCTATCATCACATCGGCGAAATTAAACACCGCAAACTCAAACCATTTATGCCACGCGACGTAATCGACTACGCCGCTGCGAATGAAGCGATCAAGTAAATTTGAACAACCTCCCGCAAGCATCAGCGCAAACGGTGCCCAGTGCTCACAAAAGAGCTTTTTATGACAAAATACATACGCCGCAAGCGCTGAGATTAGCGCGATCTGGATAAATTTTAAATTTTCACCCAAAAAGGCAAACATCGAAAACGCAACGCCGCGGTTAAGCGTAAGCTCTAGTGAAAAAAACTCGCCCTGCCATGAAAAGCCGTTTAAAAACGCGAGCTTGATCGCTTGATCGATCGCAAAGATTGCCATGAAAAGCAGGATAAATTTAATACAGGTCTTAGCCATCTTGCAATCCAAATTTAAATATATAAAGCTTGCGTTTTTTACCCGCGCTTTTTGTGTGGAGCTGGTAGCTTGCCGCGCCGTAAAATTTCACCGCAACGCTACTCATTTAGGGCTTTGGCAAAAAATTTCTCGACCTCGTCCATTCGCTTTTGCAGCAGCTTTTCGTTTTTGCCCTCGATTAAGAGGCGGATAACGTTTTCGGTGCCGGAGTAGCGAAAGAGCGAGCGGATTTTGTCCGCTTTAAGGCTTGCTTCAAGCTCCTTTAGCCCTTTTAATTTTTCAAGCGGCTTTTTATCCGAAATTTTTAAATTCTTTAAAATTTGTGGATAGGGCTTAATCATCCCCGAAAATTCGCTTGCCTTCTTTTTCATATCTAGCATGCAGGCGGCGAATTGCAGCGCGCTTGCGATGCCGTCGCCCGTTTTGGCGTAATCGCTGAAAATCACGTGCCCGCTCTGCTCGCCGCCGAAATTTGCACCTAGCTCGTGCATCGTCTCAAGCACAAATTTATCGCCTACATTGCAGCGATGAAGCGCGATGTCGTGTTTAGCTAAAAAATCCTCCAGCGCAGAATTACTCATCACTGTGGCTACCATTTTATTGCCTGCTAAGCGATTTTTTCCTTTCAAATAGACTGCTAAAATTCCAAGTAGCGCGTCGCCGTGGATGATCTCGCCGTTTTCGTCCACGACTACGAGCCTATCGGCATCCCCGTCGAAGGCAAAGCCGACGTCGGCGCGTAATCTTTTGACCTCCGAGGCTAAATTTTGCGGGCTTAACGCGCCGCAAGCATCATTAATATTTTTGCCGTTAGGTTCGTCGCCGATGACGATAGTTTCGGCTCCCAGCTCGTTAAATACCGTAGGCGCGACCCTGTAGCTTGCTCCGTTTGCACAATCAAGCACGACGCGAAGCCCGTGCAGCGTCCTTTGCTTCGGGAAGGAATTTTTAATATGCACGATATATCTGCCGATGACGTCGTCCACGCGTTTTGCGGCGCCTATCTGCATCATTTTTGTGCGCGCTTCAGAGATGAGTTCGTCGCTGAAATAAATTTTTTCGATCTGCGCTTCCTCTTTTTCATCGAGTTTGAAGCCCTCGCTGTTGAAAAATTTAATGCCGTTGTCGTAGTATGGATTGTGGCTCGCGCTTATCATGATACCGGCGTCGCAGCGCATGTCCTCCGTAAGAAAGGCAATCGCAGGAGTAGGCATCGGTCCGATCTGGCGGACGTTGTAGCCCACTGAGGTAAGGCCCGCTACGATCGCGGTTTCTATCATATAACCGCTTCTGCGGGTATCTTTGCCGACTAAAATCATATTCGTAACGGAATTTTTCCTAAAATAAATTCCCGCTGCCATCGCTACGCGCATCGCAAGCTCGGCGGTCAAAAATTCTCCCGCTTTGCCTCGTACGCCGTCCGTCCCGAAAAGTTTCATTATCAAATCCTTAAAAATGTAATCGCAAAATTTTACCAGAAAAAGTTTAATCTTAATAAATTCGAGCTATTTTAAATTTCACTTAAATTAAGCGTCGATTAAATATTTTTTACGTATAATCGCAGGTTCAAATTTAACCGAAAAGGAACGTTATGGCAAATCACAAATCCGCCGAAAAACGCGCGAGACAAACCATAAAAAGAACGGAGCGAAATAGATTTTATCGCACCAGAGTAAAAAATATCACAAAAGCCGTAAGAGAGGCGGTCGAGAGCAAGGATCTAGACGCAGCGACTCAGGCTCTAAAAACGGCTAACGAAAGCTTTCACAGCTTCGTAAGCAGAGGCTTTTTGAAAAAACAGACCGCGAGCAGAAAAGTAAGCCGCCTAGCCAAACTCGTAAATTCTTTAAAAACCGCCGCGTAAGCGCTACTTACGCATAAAATTTAAATGCTAGCTGATAAACTAAAGCCCTTTTTGGATCGCTACGACGAGCTTTCGCGCATGCTTAGTGATCCCGCAGTTACCGCAGATATCGCCAATATGACTGCGCTATCTAAGGAGCAGCGCAATATCGAGCCGATCAAAGAGGCGGCTAGCGAGTATCTTAAAATTTTAAATCAGATCGAAGAGAACAAAGCTCTGCTAAGCGATGCCGATCTCGGCGAGCTAGCCAAAGAGGAGCTTAAAAGCTTAGAGAGCGAAAAGCCGCAGCTCGAAGAAAAAATCAAAATTTTACTGCTTCCGAAAGACCCAAACGACGATAAAAATATCTTTCTTGAGATTCGCGCCGGTACGGGCGGTGACGAAGCGGCGCTGTTTGCGGGCGATCTACTCGGCGCGTATCTACGCTACGCCGATCTTCGCGGCTATAAATGCGAGATCGTAAGCACTAGCGAAGGCAGCGTCGGCGGCTACAAAGAAGCGATCTTGCTCGTAAAGGGCGCGGGAGCGTATTCGCGGCTGAAATTTGAAGGTGGCACTCACCGCGTGCAGCGCGTCCCCGAAACGGAGAGTCAGGGCAGGGTGCATACCTCCGCGATCACCGTCGCCGTCATGCCCGAGATCGAGGATAGCGAGATACAGATCAATCCGAACGATCTTCGCATCGACGTTATGCGCAGCTCCGGCCACGGCGGGCAGTCCGTAAATACCACCGATAGCGCCGTTCGTATCACTCACATCCCGACTGGTTTAGTCGTCACCAACCAAGACGGCAAGGACCAGCACAAAAACAAAGAGGCGGCGATGAAGGTGCTAAAGGCGCGCCTTTACGATATGCAGGAGCAGGAGCGCTTAGAGAAAGAGCGCAAAGATCGCAAGGATCAGGTAGGTACCGGCGACCGCTCGGGGCGGATTCGTACCTACAACTATCCGCAAAACCGCATCAGCGACCACCGCATAAATTTAACTCTCTACCGCCTGGACGCGATCATGGCAGGGGGCTTGTTCGACGAGATCATCGATCCGCTCATAGCGCACTCTCAAGCCGAAGCGATCGCAAACGCGGGCTATTGAGCCTTTTAAAATTTAGACCTTACATCCGCCCGCTTTGCCGAATTTTGCCTCGATCAAAAGCACCAAGATGAAGAAAATTTTTTCATCGTTAAACTTTGCAATCTCACGCAGGTCTTGATCTGCGCTTATGAGCTTGATACCGTTTGATTTCAAAATCACAGCGAGCTCGTCCGGCTCAAAGCCCATTTTACCAGCGATCTCCCTAATATTATAAGACTCGATCGCGTCGATGATGCGATCCATATTACAAAAGCCCGGATTCTTGCGGCTCAAAACCACGTCCAAAAACTCGCCCCAAAGCTTTACGAGCTTCTTTCGCCTCGTGATTATATGCAAGATCGCGACGCAAAGCAGACCGAATCCCGCGATCTTATGCAGGCTCATCCACGTCTCGTCGTATTCGCCGCGCGCAAAGTAGGCGCCCGAAAAGCCCAAAATGCAAAGCGCGCAAGCTAGCAGCACGATGAGAGCAAATTTATAAACAATCCCCGCCTTAAGCATCAAATCTCCTTGTCTCGTTTTTAAAATTTAGCGGCTTAGGCGTAGCGCCCGCGAACGCTACGGCGGCGCTACGTCCCGCCGGTCGCCGCTATCGTATCGCCTCGGCGTTATTGCGCCGTCCGTACCGCTGCTTCACTTATACGCTCCGCGGATCGCCATCATCGTATCGCGGCGGTATTATTGCGTTGCTCGCACTGCGCTTACGCATCCCGTCGATCGCGGTTGCCATATTGCGGCATTTTATGCTGTCGTCGCCGTAATCACGCCGCGCCGTCTTGTGCTGCCGATCCGCCGTCGCGGTAGCATTGTTCGCTTCGATCGTAGCACCGTTACGATGATGATTTGCCCGAGCGAAGGTCATGTCATACGGCGCCGAGTAGGTACGTATCGCCGCTCCGCTTCTCGACTACGGCGTGCCGTCTGCGCCGCCGATGTGTTACGCGCCATCCGACGCGCTATCGACTTATTGCGACGCCCGCGCATCGCGCCGCTGCCGCAGCCCGCGTATTTAGCACGCCGTTACGCTACCGATCACGGCTCGGTTTAAAATTTTATCTAGGCGATGTCTCCTCGGCGGATCATTTTGCGTTTAAATTTTACTGACTTAAATTTTCGCACAGAACGTGATCGCACGCCAGCTATCGATCTCCAAGCCACTTGTCACGCCGTAGTGCCTGCCCGCCGCCGACTGCGTGCGAGCGCATAGCCACGCGGATGCCGATGCCCATGTATGCGAACACCGAGCGTCTCGGCTAAATTTTATCGCCGCTTAATATAAACGAGTAATTTTAATAAATCTGGATTTAAAAAGATATGAATTTAAAGGCAAAATCCCTGCGGCGCGAAATTTAAAGGACCGAATTTAAAGCTCTATCGTCCGCTCGAATATGTCCTCAAGCCCCGTTTGATGCACGATCGCTAGCATGCCGAGGCTCGGCAGATCCGCGCGCAGACTCAGTAGCAGCTCGCGTGCCGAGACCGGATCGAGCGCGGACGTGATCTCGTCTGCGAAAACAAAGCTCGGCTTGTAGTAATAAATACGTGCGAAACTAAGCCGCTGCGCCTCTCCGCCGCTTAAAATTTTAACGTAATCGGCGCGCGAGTTTAGCATGCGGGCAAATTTCTTAAGTCCTACGCGGCGTAAAATTTCTAAAAATTCCGCGTCGTCTGCGCGTGGCGGCTGCGGATAGGAAATGAGCTCTTTTAGGCTAAGCGGCGCTAGGTAGGGCTTTTGCGGGATAAACATCACGCCCGTGCGCGGCAGACTGATCTCGCCGCGGCCATATCGCCAAAGACCCGCCGCGTAGCGCAGAGTCGTACTTTTGCCCGCGCCGCTCTTGCCTCGCAGCATTATAAACTGCGCGGGCGCAAGCTCGAAGCGTAGATCCTCGATCAGCGGCTCGCCCGCAGGCGTGAAGACCGACAAGCCCTCGCAACGAGCGGAATTTTCGTCGCTTTGTTTGACGCAAGCACGCAGATTTGCGCTCTCGCCGTCCATGCGCGAGATGAACTCATAGATCCTCTGCACGCTCGCCGCCCACTCCATGATCTGCTTGTAATAGTCCATAAACCACGCAAATCCGTCCTGTACGCTGTAAAACGCCGAGCGCGCCTGCATCATATCGCCGAAGCTCATCGCACGCGACAAATACAGCGGCAAGCAGGCAAAGATCGGGATTAAATTCGTGATTTTTAGGTAGCTTGCCGAAAAGCACTCGAGGCGAAATTCCGTATTCATGATGCTGCGCCAATTTCTCATGATCTCGCCGAAACTCGCGCGGAAGCGGCTGCGCTCGGCATCCTCTCCGCGCATAAAGGCTACGGCTTCCGCGTTTTCGCGCACTAGCAGCAGATCCGAGCGGTAGTCGGCTTCGGCGCGCTGCTTGGCGAAATTTAGCCCCCTAAGCCTGCGCCCGATGAGATGCGTGATCAGCGAGCAAAGCAGCGTATAAAGGAGCGCGATGTAGAGCAAAAAGCCTTCGATCTCAAAGCGCATGCCGAAAATTTCAAATTTCAGCACCTTCGAGACCTGCCACAAGATCGCGACGAAGGCGATGAGCTTGGCGAGATTGTAGACGAGCGATTTTACGAGATCGACGCTTTTTTGCACGAGCAGCAAGCTGTCCTCGGCGATACGCTGATCAGGGTTGTCTAGCTTTGCGATTGTTTTTGAAATTTCACAATCTGCGCAAGTTTTGGATGAAATTTTATTCTCGCTTGCGCCGCTTTGCCCTGCTGCATTTTGCTCCGCCGTGCTCGGTAAAATTTCAAGCCCCTTTACGTCTCCATGCAAAGCCGCGCTGTCCGCTTCGGCTGCGGAACACTCTGTGCGCTCGTTTAAATTTTCATCTAAATTTACGTCGCCAGGTTTTTCTAAATTTGATCCGCCCCTGGCGCTAAAATTTCCATCAAGGCTCGTGCGGTAGAAGTTTGCGTTATGTAGCCATTTGCGCTCCATCATCGCGCTTAGCCGCTCGCGCCAGACGATTATGAGCAGTTTGCGAAGCCAGCTGCCGCAGACGATGAAAAGCACAATGAGCGCCGTGTAGAGCAAAAACTCGCCCACGAGCGCGGGGATCAGCTCGCCCTTAAGCTCGCTTAGCGCGTCGTAAAAGCGCTTATCCCACGCGTTCATCAGCACGCTGATTTTGATGATAGCCAGGCTAAAACCAAGCGCGAGCAGCAGCAGCGCCCACAGCTTCGCCGCCCCCTCGCCGAACCAGTGTGGACGTAGAATTTCAAAAAATTGCTTTAGCGTTTTCAAATTTTCTCTTTAAATTTTAAAATTTAGCGCCGGTTGCGGCGAGATCGCGGGATTAAATTTGATCCCGCGATCTCGCGATCGTATTTATGCTCGCAAGTCTCTGCGCGTTTAATTCACTTGGAATTTCGCGAGATTAAATCGCGAGATTAAATTTATCGCCCGCATCGCCTGCGATCGCTCGCGCTAATCAATCTCTAATCGACCAAATCGCGAGTTAAATTTTAATCCCGCGGCTTCGTTCAAATTTTACCCGCCTCGCCATGCGCGGATTGCGATAAATTTAGCTCACGCACCTTTGCGTACTCGCTCCGCTCGCAGCTTTGCAAGTACAAAATCCGCGCGAACGAATGCAAAATTTAATCGCGCTCTCGTTATTCGCGCAAAACCTGTCTGCAGACTTCGGCGCACCGGATTGCTCAAGCTTAATGAGCGCCGATCAACTCATACCTTCATGCAAGCCCCGCTGCGCTCGCATTGACACTAACCCGCGCGATCTGAGAGCATAAATATTTGCGAATACGACTTACTCGCAAATTTTATGCATCCCGCCCAAAGCAAGGCGCGGGCAGACTTTGAGCAAAACGGCGCCTTAATATTTATAATTAAACGTCAGCATAAAATTCCGCGGCTCGCCGTAGTAGTTGTTTTGTCCCGCTACTCTGTTATTTTGATTGATAAAGTAGCGCTTGTCGGTTATGTTTTTTACCGATAAATTTAAACTAAAATGCTCATTGTATTCATACGCAGCGTTGGCGTCCCATATCGTGTAGCCGCCCTGTACGGGGATGTCGTTAGCGGGGTAATAAGCGCCCGTCGAGATACTGCGCCTGGTATATTGGTTGTCGGTCTTGCTCTGATAGCGAAATCCGGCGCCCAAAGTGATCTTTTGCTGCGCTACGAGCGGAATTTCGTAGCTGCTGTAGAGCTTAAACATACGCTTAGGGATCCAAGGCTTGGCATTGGCACCCTTGCGGTAATCGACGTTGCTTAGCGCCGCAAAACGCCTCTCGTCCTTCATATACTCGCTTTTATTGTAGGTGTAGCCTCCGAATACTTTCCACTCGTCGGTAATTGCACCGTTTGCTTCTATGTCAAAGCCTCTGGATCTGACTTTGCCACTAGCTACCGATCTGCTTAGACCCGTAGCGTCGTAATAATCGTAGTCGGTGACGGCTCTATTTTCCTGCATGATCTGAAAGAAAGCCACGGTCGTATTTAGCGCGCCGTCGAAAAATTCCGACTTTACGCCCACTTCGGCGTTATAGCCTACGATCGGCTCTAGAATTTTTTCGTTTCTATCCCTAGCGGTTTGAGGTTTATAAATTTCGGCATAGCTCGCATATAGCGAATGATCTCTCGAAAAATCCCACGTAAGCCCTACGTAAGGCGTGATCTTGTGTTTTTTAACGATATCGTCTTCGCTGTGGCGGCCCGTGCGATAGTTATCCGTAGCGCTTTCTCGCTTTAGCCTTGAATATCTGCCGCCTACGAGCAGATGCCAATCATCGTTAAAATTATATCTCGTGCCCATCGCAACCATCTGCTGATAAATTTTAGTCGTGTAGTAAAGATTGTAGCAGCGGGTTCCAAGCGCGCATAGCGCGGTCGTATCATTCCAATTAGGCTCATTATTTATGAGACCCTTATTAAAGCTTTCATACGTTAGCCCTGCCGCACCGCCGTAAACATCTCTATCGTGCTGCGTAAATCTCTCCTTCGACGCAGTAGCGTTTATGAAAAAATCATGGCTTTGCCCAAACAGCTCATAGCCGATATCGCTACCTACCTGAAAGCTTAGCTCCTTGCTGCCGTTATCGTATCTGTCATAGCCTATGTATCTGCTTGCAGGATCCCTGCCCACTCCGTGCCAGCCGCCGAATTTCAACAAGCTCTCGCTGTGAGTATAGTTTAGTTTGGCGTAAGCCTTGATATTATCGCTAAATTTATGATTTAGTTCCAAAAACGTATTATATTTTTCATAAACCGACCTGCTCCAATCCGATATAAAGGTCGTTCTTTTGCTTAAATTTAACGCGTTGCCGTCCTTGCCCACTACAGGAATGCCGAAAGGATCATAAACGCTTCTTGTCTTTTGATAGATCACACCGGCTAAAATTTCGCTAAAATCTCCGAGATCAGCTCCCACCATCGCCGATGCCGCGCCGCGTTCGGTATTTTGCAAATCTCTAAAGGAGCCCTCCTTGCCGCTTACGCCGATGAGCCGTCCTCGGAGCGAGCCGCTTTCGTTTAAGCCGCCCGTCACGTCCACGCTGCCGCGATAATAATCATAACTGCCCGCACTTAGCGATAAATTCGCTCCGAGCTCCTTTTGAGGACGCTTTCTTACTAAATTTATAGTTCCGCCGGGCTCGCCGTTGCTCTGCGTAAGACCCGCTACGCCGCGCAAAACCTCGACGCGGTCATAAAATGCAAGATCGGTGTGCTCCTTAGACTGCCCGTAAAGCCCCTGCGCCGCAAGCGCAGTCGTGGATTGCATGCCGTCCTCTTGGATATTGTCGATATTAAAACCACGCGATATCGGCAAACTCATACCAAATCTGCTGGTAGCGGTAATGCCGGGTACGTAATTTAGCGCGTCATCGACCTTTGTAAGGCTCAAATCCTTTATGAGCTGATCGGGTACGACGGAGACGGTTTGGGGCGTCTGGCGAATGCTTAGATCAAGACCGGTGGCGGTGTTCATATTATCGGTCGTATACATACCGGTGCCTTCAGTTGTCAATAGATCGGCCTTGCCAGTGACGTTTATGGTGCCGAGATTATCGCCGTCTGAGCCCTGCAGCGTAGAATTTGCCGCGCTACCGCTTTGCGGCATAGAATTTTGTGTAACGCTTTTAGTAGCGGAACTTACGACGGCGTTGCCCTGCGGCGCAGAATTTACAGCGGTAGGGTTTTCAGGCTTTTGCGCAGAGCTTTGCGACGACGAAATTTTAGAGGTGGAGCTTGCGGCGGATGAGTTTTGAGAAGCGCCGCTATTTTGCGCCGCAGTAAGCCAAAACGGCGAGCAAAGTAGCGCAAAAGAAAGTAAAATTTTACCCTTTTTCATAAAAATCCTTTTTAGATTTTATAATCTATATCAATTTGCTGGCGAGATTATCTTACAATTCTTCTTAAATAATAATAAAATTTTTAATAAACTAAATCATAAAATTTTATATGTAATTACTAATTTAACGGAATTTAATAAGATCTATTGACGAATTTTTAAGCAAAATTTATATGGATTTTAAAAAGTATATGAATTTGAAAAACAAAGGATTTAAAAATTTAAAATTCTAAAATTCCGCCGCTTTAAAATAACGTAAGCGACGGAATTTAGCGCTTATCGGCGTTTGGTCTTGCGATTACGATAGCACTAGCACCGGTACAAGCGCATTGTGCAAGATATCCTCGGAAACGCTGCCTAAAAAGAGCTTTTTGAAAAAGCCCTTCGTAAAGGCACCGGTAGCGATCAGATCGAGGTTATTGGCGCGGCGATATTTGATGATCTCATCGGCGGGCACTTCCGCTTGGATGTATTTGAAAGTGGCGTTTTGAGTGCCTAAAATTTCGCGCGCTAGATCCAGCATCCGCTCACCCTCTGTGGCACCCGCATTAATGTGCAAGACATGCTTATGTGCGCTCGCAAGAAGCTTTGAGCTCTTTATAAACTCAAGTGTGCGTTTCGCCGCGTCAGTGCCGTCAAATGCGATGAGCACGGAGTTAATCGGTGAAAATTCCTTATTCACGAGCAGCGATGGCACGTGAAGCTCCTTTATCAGCACGCTTGCGTTAAAGCCTACGTCCTCGTTATTCGAGCCCTTGATACCGAGTACAAAAATTTCAGCTTCGTCCTTGTACTCGGCGATAACGTCGATAAAATCGCCATCTTTAATGATCTTACTCGCCTTTAGACCCGCAGCAGTCGCAGCGCAGATATATTCATCCAGCATCGCTTCAGCTTCTTCGTGGTCTTTCTCCGCATCCACGCCGCCTAGTGTGGGACTTCCGTAGCTATTTGCAAGGATATCATTCTCTCCTAGGACGATTCCGCCTGCGGCTAGCCCATAAAAATTCTCGCCAAGCTCCGGGATTTCAACCACGTGAATAAATACGAGCTCGGCACCCAAGGTTTTAGCGACGTAAATTCCGTAATCTCTAACCGCCGGGGCAAGCGCATTTTGATCGACGCAAGTGATGACCTTTTTCATTTTTCGTCCTTTTAAAGATAAAATTTTAATCAAAATAAGCTTATCAAATTTTGTATAAAAGTTATTTAAATTCGGCGAACTTGAATGCGGCGCGGGCGATTTTGTGAAATTTTAAAGCCGCGTCGTAATGGATTTGTGAGGTGCGGGCGCGCTTGTGGCAAGCTAGCTTAGGCTCAGCGTGGCAGGTGGGCGCGCTGTACAGACGCGGCAGACAAGGTGCGGCGCGGGCGGTTTTAAAATTTATCAAGCCGCTAAAAGTGCGGTTTAAAGCGCCGTTATTGCGGTTAGTAGCCCAAAGATGATCCCCGGGAAATTCGCCGCGGCGAGCGGATAGTCCTTTTTGGGCTTTAGCAGGCCGTAGCTAAGCTATATCGTGCAGTTTATCGCGGCTGCGAGCGGCTGGAGAAACGGGACTTTGTTGCCGTCTAAATTTGCCATTATATTCGGCACATAGGATACATACATGATGACCGACAGGCGTGTGCCCGCCCAACCTAAAATTTGTAAATTTCTTTCGCTCATTGATTTTCCTTTTTAGAAATACGTTTCAAATTTGCAAATGAAACGGAGCGGGGTTTTAATATATTAAAAATAAGAAACAAATTAAAAAATGGCTAGAAATAAAATTTGGCTTTAGATTTATAACGGCGCCCTCTTACCTGTTCGCATCTGCGTAAATTTTAAAGCGGCGTTTGCAGCGTGCGTTTTAAAAATAGAGAAATTTAAAACGCCGGACAATGGTTGAAATTTAAATTTTAAAGAGATAAAATTTTAAACGACTGAAGCCAAATTTAAGTAAAATTTTACAGGAGAATTACGGTAAAATTTCAAAAATATGAGAAGTAAATTTTATAATTTCTCGGACGTTAAAGATAGGAGCATTTGCCCTAAGTGCGGAGGCGAACTGCAAGATTATGCCGAGATAGAAAAGTGGAATCAAATAGAAAAGAATAAAAAGCTTGAAAGATATTATAAATTTGAAAAAGAGTGGCTAAAGACGATAAAAAAACAAGGGAGCGAGAAATAAAATGATAAATTATAGAAATATTGGTTCTATTTATGAGCTTGACTCTTTGTCTAAAAGCGGCTCGGATATATATTTGCTTATCGGATCGCACTTTATGGACAAAATAGATATCTTTAGTAATATCACAACGGATTTTCTTATAGGCGTCAAGTGGATATTCTTCTACGCAGAGAAAGCGTCGCGATTAGAAGATATCTTTGATAGTTTTATAGAGCGGCACGATTTATTGGATATCGTTACATTGTCATACGGAATCGATGAAAAAACGGAGCTTGTAAATCTATTTTTATCTAAGATAACTCCAACAACTATGGGCGTATCAATATTGGATGAGAAAAATGCAAACGAAAACGAGCTATTACGTGAAATTCTAAAAGGCGTAAATAATAAAAATGGCGATAAAATTTAAAATGAGGTGAAATATGCAGCAAAATGAAGAGTTGTATTATTTAATAGCTGGATTCATATACGATTGGTGCGATATAGAGCTGTTTTGCGATGAATTTTATAAGATGTATGATTTGGAATCGCAATATTGCGCAACCAATAAAGCGGAAGAGCAGGCATTAAAAGAATTGGATATGATGACGGGTAGATTTTCTGAGTTTGATGAAGATTTTAAAAGGGCTCCTAACGTATTTTTTAAAGAAGGCGAGATAAGGCAAAAGGCAGAAGAAATTTTTCGATTATTTTCTAATATCAAAATTTCGAAAGAGGAATTTTTTAGATTTTTGAAAGAACAGAGAGGGCTAAATTTTCCGATTGGCGTTGATTTAGGCGAAGGCTATGTAATGTGCCCAAATTGCTCCAATGCAATGAAGGTAGATAGTCACCAAAGCGTAATTACATGCGATAATAAATATTGTATCGCTAAGCTTATCAATCCTTTGGCAAAATTAACGCTTGCAAAGATCGAGAGTGCGAAATACAATAGCCAAGAAGCCGATTAAAAGGCTCAAGCGGACAAATCTTTGCTAAACCATAGAAAGGAGCACAATGCTAAGCGGAAGAGAAATTTACGAGAATTTTTTGTTAAGATTTTCGGATAACGAACGCGATATTATGAAAAATTTGGCGAGAAATATATATAAACTAAACAAAAGAGAGTTTATCATTGAGTTTGATGAAAACGATATATACAAAGTTAGATTTTATGACGACTTTGAAGGATGCTGTGATCCAAGTCTTGAAGAAGGAGAAGAGGGATGGGATGAGCTATTTTTTGGATTTGAATTTGTAGTTTTAGAGGTTTTATCGACGCAAGCTGTAAAATTTAAAAAGGGCGATTATATCGAAATAAACTATAAAAACTATCCCAAAATATTTGATATGGATAGAAATTTGATTTAGATATGATGATTTAATAGAATTATGGAGAAAAACGGATGCTTAATTTAGAAGGGCAGGAATTTCGCGTAAAGAGTATGGCGCGAGACGTCATAAAAGAATGAGATAAATATAATTTAGGCTCGAACGATAGAACATTCAAATTAAATTAGGTAGTAAAAAACAAAAAATAGGATTTTGATATGATAGAAAATGAATTTGAATTTTTAATTGCCTCCGTGCCGGATAGAGAAAAAGTAGTAGCCGAGATTTGGCATATGGACAGAGAGGCTTTAATAGAGATCAACCATGAAACGAATAAGCTTTTGGTCGCTGCTACCGAGACTCGGCATAATATCAATTTTTACGAGCTTATATGGGCGCTATATGCTGGGGGATTATGGCTAAAAGATGGAAATCAAACACCGAATTTTACGGAGCAATTTGAGAAATTTTCAAAAAGAAACGGAAGATGTTCGGAAAATATCTTTAAATTTACAAGATATGAAAATAAAGTGAGCATAGAACATAAAGGCAATCTAATAGCGCATGTCATAAAAGATGGCGACGCCCTATCGGTAGGTTTGTTAAATTTTGGATTTGAATTAAAAGACTGCGTAGAGCTCGAAAATTTCGTATGGGCTTTGCAAAATTCTAGGAAACTGCTAGATAGCGCGGACGGCTAAGTATCACAATTAAAAACATTATAAAGGATAATAAAATGACCGATTATTTCGCAAGAAAAGAAAGCGCGATAAAATTAAATAAGCTTTTGGGGTTAGATTCGACGGGAAATGAGCAAGATTGGGAGCTAGAATTAGCAGATATCGGCAAAATTACGTCAATGTTAAATTTGCTAGAAGACAAGACATTAAATTTCCACGATAAGATTGCTCTGTCGCATTTAATTGTCGCTTCGTTTGAGAAAGAGGATGAAGAGCTAGGCGCGGTAGACAAAGATAGGATTAAAATATTTGCCGACTTTCTGGACGATAACTTGCAAATCAAAAATATCATACAAGAATATTGGATAGTTGCGTATGGGAATTTGAGTAAAAATTTAGCCTATTTGATATTTGGGGATAAATAAAGATATTAAATTTGTGAAATTCTAAATATAAAATTAAGTATAAAGAAAAGATGGCTAAAATTTTGTCGAGATCGTCGATATAGGTAGAAATAAAGGATAAAATAATGCAGCCCAAAATTAGGAATTTGTGTTTATCGTTAGAAAATAGAATTTTAAATCTACATCCTTTTAATCCCGAGCAAGTATGCTGCTGCATAGCGACATGGTTTATTGAAAATAAAATTTTGTTTCTTATGAAAGAATACGACGGTTGCGGCTTGGACGAGCTGTTAAAGTTAAATTTTAAAGATTATCCGACCGAGCTATCGATTTACGGCGACGGAAAAGCGAAGGATCTCTTTGGCGTAAAGATCATCAAATCGGACAAATATCGCTTGATAAATAAAATTAAAGCGCTGAAAGATCAAAAGAGCTTAAGACTAGTCTACGAGGAATTAAACTCGATTGTATTCGATAGCTTGGTAGTTAGCGTGGATTTGGACTTGGCGTGCGAATGCCCGCAATGGTCGCCTAGCAATTATAGAGTTATGTTAAATGAAGCGACGGACGAAATCGTTTTTGCCTGTATAAACTGCGAGAAGAAATTTTATCCGCATACTCTTACCGAGTGCCAAATAGATTGTAATCTTACTATTCCTAAACGCGGATATTTTATCAATTAACTATTTCAATCATCTCTTTTATAGCCAACTTTGGTATCCAAGAAAGAAGCTGACGGCAAGGACTCAAACTATTTAACCCAGTCTAAATTTAATCCGCTCCGGCGCATTAAATTTCACGATCAATTTGTTCCGGGCGCTTGGGGTAGGACATTGCCTAGCTAGTGCGCCCAGGCATCGTCAAGCCCGAGCGCCGTTAAATTTCAAATTTAAAACTGTCCGAAAAGATCGTTCAGTGCCTCGCTGATGCTCGGGTGCGTAAAAATTTGATTTTTGAAAAAGTCTGCTTTTGCGCCCAGCGCCATTGCGATCGCCAGCTCATTAACGATCTCGTGCGCGTTTACGCAGTGAAGCGCCGCGCCTAAAATTTCGCCGCTAGCCGCGTCCACGACCGCTTTCATCATTCCCTCGTCGTGCGCTACGACCTTGGCGCCCGGCACCGCCGCCATCGAAAGCTTTAGCACCTTGATCTCGCGTCCGCTCGCTCTTGCTTTGCGTTCGCTAAGGCCGATGCGAGCTAGCGGCGTGCGGGTAAACAGCACGCTTGCATGCGGTGCGCGGTTTTTCGTAGTGCGCGCGCCGTCTCCGAAAAGCGCGCTAAAAATGATCCTAAAATCGTCTAAGCTAGTGTAGGTAAACATCTCGCCGCCGCGCACGTCGCCTGCTGCGTAGATGCCAGCAGTCGAGCTTTGCAGATGCTCATTCGTGATGATATTGCCGCGCGCGTCCGTCTGCACCCCCGCAGCGGCTAAATTTAGCTCGCTCGTATTTGCGCGACGACCGAGGGCGTATAAAAACGCATCCGCCGCGACCGCCTTGCTCTCGCCCGCGAGGTTAAATTTTAGCTCGCCGCCCTTTAAGCTCAAAAACTCGCAGCCCTCGATAATCTCCACGCCTTGGGCCTGCAGAGCGGATTTGACGCTGGCAGCCACATCCTCATCTTCGTTTTTCATAAATTTCGATCGCATCAGCACGCTGACTTTAGAGCCGAATCCCGCAAACATCGAGGCAAACTCAAGCCCGATAAATCCGCCGCCGATGATTACTAGATGCTTCGGTAGGATCTTTAAATTTAAAATTTCTTCGCTGATATAAGCGATCTGCGAGCTTACCTCAAAGCTAGGCTCGACCTCCCTCGAGCCCGTATTTACGACGATCGTTTCTGCTGAAATTTCACGCGTCTGCCCGTCAGGACTTAGCACGCGCACGGAATTTGCGCTCGTAAATGAGCCCTCGCCGTCGATTACATCGATATTTGGGCTTCCCTTTAGCATTGCTAAATTTTTCGCCCTCAGTGCCTCTACGAGCTCGTCCTTTTTCTGCATACTCAGTACGAAATACTCTCCGAGCACGCTGAAATTTACGAAGCCAGCTTCCTTGCTCGCCGTAACTAGCCGCTTGGTCGGGATGCAGCCTACGTTGATGCAGGTGCCGCCGTACATCTGCGGTGAGCGCTCGATGAGGGCGACCTTTTTGCCCAGTGCAGCGGATTTTGCGGCAAGGGTTTTACCCGCTTTGCCAAAGCCTATTACGATGATATCATAATCCATTTTTAATCCTTTTGATCTGAAATTTCGCGGGATTATAAGAGGTTTTATTAAATTTAAAATCTGCGTGGCGCAAATTTAAAGGCGCAGACAAGAGGCGCGAAATTTTACGACGAAATTCTAACTGCGGCACGGAATTTAATACGGAAAATAAAAAATTTCAGCCCTAATCGTTTTAAAAATTTTGCATCGATAGAATTAGAACTTTAAGCGCGGGATATGCGGCACTTTATAGCGCTTGGTAACGGATAGAATCAAATTCTAAACCCCAAACCGCTCATAAAATTTAAAGGTGCAAAAAGCGCGGAATTTATGCTGTAAAATTCCGCCACTAGCGCTTTTTTACGCCGAGCAAAAACATATCGATGCGGTCCCTGATTAGCTCGCTCGCTTTGAAATTTAGCTTTTCGTCGAAAAATAGCAGCCTGCTAAAATGCGGCTCTCTAAGTAAAAAGCAAAAATACAGCGCTAGGCTTTTTGCCGTGCGTCCGGGCGCAAACTCGTCCGAATGCGCCGCCAAATACTCATCCAGCGCATTCGGCGAACCTAGCACGCCGCTTTTTAAAAAGATTTTTGGGCTCTCGCTAAGCGCTCCGTTAAAGCCGCTGAAAAGTATCAGTCGGTAGAATTTTATCGCCTCCGGAGCGAAAAGAAACTCCAGATAAATCCCTGCAAACTCCTGCAGATACTCACGCAATTTTAGGTCTTTGTTGATTCGCATGCGTTCGTTCATTCGCTCATCGAGCTTTTTGCTTTGCAGTTCGATGATGCGCAAAAATAGGCTTTCTTTGTTATCAAAATACTTATAAACCAACGATAGCGAGCCTCCACTAAGCTCGATAATATCGCTTAAGCTCGTAGCCTCGTAGCCTTTGGCTAAAAACAGCTCCAGCGCCGCGTCTAAAATGAGCTTACAGCGAATTTCGGATTTTTTATATTTAGGCGATTCGGGCATTTCGCCTCCTTTGAAATACTAAAATTTTTTGTAAGTGTATAAAAAATATACTTAATTAAGCAACATTATTGGGCTAAAATTTTAAAACCTCAGCAAGAAATAATTTTACGCTGCTTTTGCAAGCGAAGCGAAATTTTATATCGTGCGGGCGCGAGTGAGCGGAATTTTATCGCGCGCCAGCTGAGATAAGGCGGAATCTATCTTTGTAAACGAAGCGTTTAATGCCTATTTTAGGCAAATTTAGCAATAATTACCTAAAACGCTAAAAGGCATCTTTGTATGAAAAAAGTCTCGATCGGCGAAGCAGCCGAAATTTTAGGAATTTCAAAAGAAGCCGTCTACAACCGCATCCGCAGAAATTCCTTGCGCGCCGAGGAAAGCGGCGGCGTACGCTACGTGCTTTTAGATGATGAAATGCAACAAAGCGAGCCCGCTTCGCAAAACTCTGCGAAAAGCCCGCGCACCAGTGGCACAGCTGGCACTCAAAGCTTCATCGACTATCTCATCAAAGAAATCTCCGAGTTAAAAGGTAAAATCGAAGCGCTACAAAGCGATAAGGACAGGCTTCACAAAGAAAAAGAGGAAATTTTAATCGCCTCGAAAGATGAAATCAAGCTGATGTATAAAGAGCGCGATGAGAAGCTCAGGTATTTTTTGTCGTTTTTCGACAAACCGCTGCTTTCGAACAAAAGTCGCGAGGTCAAACCCTACGATGTCGAAATCAAAGAAAAAACCTTCGATCGTAGCGAATGGACGAGCCTTGCAAAATTCGTAAAATCACTCAAACGCAAAAAGCGCCTCAAAGCGCAAAGCTTAATCATCGAAAACATCGGCAAGAGCGAGTTTATCCGCGTCGAGGGAAACGAGCTTTTGATAAATCAAAGCCTAGATATAAAATCACTGAAAGGATCTAAATGAAACTACGCAAAATCGCTAGCTATGCGCTGGTAAGCGGCTTCGGGCTCGTTATGGCGGGCTCGTTAGCGGGCTGCGACGATAGGGGGCAGGAGCAAAATGTCCGTCTGCAAGAAGGCGCACTCGTGCGACTCGAAGAGGTCGCGCCAGGAAAATATAAAATTTTAGAGGAATTTCCGAGCGAAAAAACTCAGATCATATTAAGATCGCTAGACGGCACGGAGAGAATTTTAAGCGATGAGGAAACTAAAGCTCTTTTGGCTGAGGAAAACGCCAAAATCGACGCCGGCACTTCAAATTTAACCAATCAAAACGCACAGCTTAGCGGCGGCGGCATGAGCCTGGGTGAAGCGATCTTGGCAAGCGCTGCAGGCGCCATCATCGGCTCGTGGATCGGCGGCAAGCTGTTTAACAACCCAGCCTATCAAAGCCAGCGCCAAACCGCCTACAAAAGCCCGAGCGCCTACTCTAGAAGCGTCGACAGCTTCAATCAAGCAAAGCAGCAAAACGATAAGGCGCGAAGCGGCAGAAGCGGATTTTTCGGCGGAAGCAAGAGCGGCAAGAGCGGCGGATTTTTCGGCGGCTAAGCGCGCTTTGAAACATACGGCGACTCTGCGCGGCGAGTTTAAATTTTAACGCGCGACGCTTGAAAGCGAGCAAAATTCCGTCGCAGCAGAATTTTAGCTAAAACGAAAGCGCACTCCGTATGGCACGTTTTCGGTGAAATTCGATACGGCAAATTACGTATCGCTCGGGGGACAATGTCCTACGGCTACGTTATCGCCAGGAAAAATTTTACGGCGTACGTAGCGGTTCGCAATCCTTACGCGGCGAGGTTGTCAAGATAAAATTCCGCGCCGCTACTCGCATAGCGGTTTGTAATCATGCCGCGGCGATGTTATGACGAGGCGGAATTCGCGCCCGTTGCCGAGCGCATCGGATCGCATTTTTTACTGAGACGTTGCCGCGGGGCGAAATTTTGATATGAAAGGTAGCGTCGCGCGATAAAATTTTATATTGCGACGCGACGTTAAGGCGAGCGAGGCCGTGCTGCGGTGGAAGTTTTAATCGCCGCATCTGCAAGACTAAATTTCGTATCGCAGCGCTTCTTGCGACAAATTTTATATCGCCGAGCGGTGCTAAAGCGAGTAAATTTACCCGAGCGAAATCCAAGTCGTAGCATCGCGCGATTAAGTTGTACCGCAGTTTTTGAGGAAGCCGAGGAGGAGCTACTTGCAAGGGTGTATTTCTTGCAAAAAAGGTGCCGCTCTGCGGCGGGGCAATGCACCGCTCGCCTGCCGAGCTCTGATTAACCGGTGCGCTTAGAGGTGCGAGCTCGTAGCTCGCGTTTTATTCTGCTTCGCCGCGCTCGAAAAAGACGCCGACAGCGACTAGTGCTATATTTGTTTTGCGCTGCGGGCGGAATTTTAAAATTTACATAAAAAGGAAAATCTATGCAACTAAAAAAGATAACGCCGTTAAGCAACGAGTATCTCGAAAAGCTCGGCTTTTACTGGCACACGGACGCAGACGAGACGCCTTACGTCAGCGACGAGATCGTGCGCGTGAGCGCTGCAGAGGCCGATGCGTATTACGAAGCGGCGAACGAGCTATACGAGATGTTTGTCGCGGCCGCGCAGCACGTCATCGACAATAATCTCTTCCACGAGCTCGGCATTCCCTTCAATCTCGTAGATCTAATCAAACAAAGCTGGGAAAACGAGGTGCACTGGCACCTATACGGGCGCTTCGATTTTGCGGGCGGGCTGGACGGTAAGCCGATCAAGCTGATAGAATTTAACGCCGACACGCCCACGGCGGTGTTTGAGACGGCGATCATCCAGTGGGCGATGCTCAAAGAAAACGGCATGGACGAGGCAAGCCAGTTCAACGACCTCTACGACGCGCTGCGCGATAATTTCAAGCGGCTCGTGGTGCTTGACGGCGAGCTTGGGGATTTTTCTAAATTTTACGAAGGGTGGAAAATTCTATTTAGCAGCGTCGCAGGCAACGTCGAGGACGAAAAGACGACGAAACTTTTGCAGCAGACCGCGGAGGATGCGGGTTTTAAGACGCGCTTTGCCTACGTGGACGAGGTGGAATTTAACGACGAAGAGGGCGTGTTTTTTGAGGGCGAAAACTACGAGTATTGGTTCAAACTGATCCCTTGGGAGGCGATCGCGATCGAGGAGGGCGAGCTTGCGCTCATCTTAAAAAACATTGTGCAAAACCAAAAGGCGATCATCCTAAATCCCGCATACACGCTGCTTTTCCAAAGTAAGGGGATTATGAAAATCCTGTGGGATCTGTATCCGAACCACCCGCTGCTGCTACAAAGCTCCTTTTCGCCGATCATCGGCAAAAAGATGATCAAAAAGCCGTTTTTGGCGCGCGAGGGGGCGAACGTAGCGATTTTCGACGCCGACGGCAAAAAGATAGAGGAAAACGGCGGAGAATACGGAAATCAGAAATTTTTATATCAGGAATTTTACGAGCTAAACAAAGACGAGCGCGCCCAGAGCTACCAAGCGGGGGTATTTTTCGCATACGAAGGCTGCGCGCTGGGCTTCCGTAAGGGCGGCGAGATACTCAATAATCTCTCAAAATTTGTGGGGCATTATATCGAGGATGCAAAGTAGCGGCGCGGCAAATTTTATAAAATTTGAGAAATTTTAGGGCGGAGTATTTTGGCGATAACTTTGGCGACAAGGCTCTGCCGGCGGTAAATTTTATCGCCGCTCAGCAGCAAAAATTTAACGCTAGGAGGCTACGGCAAAATTTAACGTAGCGTCGCTACCGGAATTCTGTGCGGATAAAATTTCGAGCAGGTTAAATTGACGTGAGCTAAAATTCCGTGCAGATCAAATTGGCGTGAACTAAAATTCCGCGCGGAGCAGGATTTGCGCGAGCTAAATTTTAAAATTTAGGCGCGAGCGACAAAAATTGATCTCTCGCTTCGGCGCAAATTAGAATTTTAAAATTTAGGCGCAGGGTTTCAGCGGCGGTAAAGCTTACCGCTTGCTTCGATGCGAATTAGAATTCTGAAATTTAACGCCCCGTGCACTGCAAGTATTAAAGTTCGCGAGGGCAGAATTCGCAATAGCCAAATTTCGCGAGAGCAAATTTCCGCAATAGCTAAATTTCGCAGAGTTAAATTTTGCCGTTTAGACGCCGTGTTCCAAAACTGTGCGACGGAATTTAACGGCTAAATTTAACCGCGCGGCTACGGCTTAAAATTTTAAAACGCGAAGGGGAAAATATGAAGATCGTATGTTTGGATGCCGCGACGCTAGGAGGCGATGCCGATCTTAGCGAGATCGCGAGCTTGGGCGAGTTTGAAAGCTACGAGACGACCGAGCCTGCGCAAACCGCGCAGCGCCTAGCCGGCGCGGGTGTCGTCATAACCAACAAAGTTCTAATCACGGACGAGATCATGGCGCAAACCGCGCTTAAGCTGATCTGCGTCAGCGCCACGGGCACGAATAACATCGACATGCAGGCCGCGCAGGCTCGCGGCATCGCGGTGAAAAATGTGGCGGGCTATTCGACGAACAGCGTCGTGCAGCAGACCTTCGCATCGCTGTTTGCACTGACCAACGCGCTCGGATACTACGCGGATTACGGCAGCAGCGGCAAATGGTGCGAGAGCGAAATTTTTACTCACATTGACGCGCCCATCAGCGAAATTTACGGCAAAGAATTCGGCATCATCGGGCTTGGACAGATCGGCGCAAAGGTCGCCCGCATCGCCGCCGCGTTCGGCGCGAACGTGAGATACTACTCCACCAGCGGCGCGAACGATAACGGCGAGTTTGCCAGAGTGAGCCTGGACGCGCTTTTAAGGGCATGCGACATCATCTCGATCCACGCCCCGCTAAATCAAAAAACGGCGGGATTGATCGGCGAAGCGGAGCTTGCGAAGATGAAAGAGGGGGCAATATTGATGAATTTCGGCCGCGGCGGCATCGTGGATGAGGAGGCGCTAGCTCGCGCCGTGGACGAACGGGGCCTACGCACGGCGCTTGATGTGCTGCAAACAGAGCCGATGAGGGCGGATCATCCGCTGCTGCGCGTGAAAAATCGTCGCAACGTCATCATCACGCCTCACATCGCATGGGTGAGCATAGAGGCCCGCAAACGGCTGATAAAGATGATCGCGCAGAATATTAGGGATTTTATGAGCGACAAATGAATGCAGTTAAAACGCCAAAGTAAATTTAACAAAATCAAGATGCGGCGCAAGGCTCACAAAGACTCTGCATATAGTACTTCAAAGCGCTACACATAAAATTTTATTAGCTGAAAAGAAGCGATACTGCTTCGGATAAAATTTTAAATTTATGCCGCGGATAAGCTATCTCTCCACTTTGAATTCGTAGATTTATCTTTTCTTGCAAATTCTTTTTATGCTCATCCAAAATCCCGTAATTATAAAAAATAACACTGAAATCGCCGCTACGCAAAATAAGAACTTGCCTGCCTCGCCGAAGATATAGCCCGAATGCACGCTCAAAACGGCTTTATGTATAGCGAATGGGCGCGGCATGGTGCTTTTCGCATTATCATAGCGAGCATGCCGCAAGATGCCCTTTTTAACGTTTACGCTCATCGTATTCATATGCTCTTCGCCCTCTTCACCTTTATCGAAATAAAAGATCATAAAATTTTCTCCATCTTTTTGGGCGATGATGTTAAAGAATTCGTAGTTTTCACCGCGTTCACGCTTAAAAATATCAAATGCCGTCTGCAAATTTAAAATTTTATCTTCATCCTCAAGCGAAAATCCTCGCACTTCGGTAAAACTCGTTTTTCTAAAAATTTCCTTTTCCCCTAGCGCTCTGTTGGTGATTTTGGCTATCCAATCATACGACCAATAAAGCCCGCTAGCGCTTATCGTAAGCAAAACGGGCAGCAGCAAAACTCCGACCGCGCCGTGCAAGCTATATAAAAACGTGTAACCTCTCGCTTTAAAATTTATCCTAAATGCGCGTAAAATCTTTCCTCTAAAGCTAGGATAATAGATCACCACGCCTGAAATTAAGACTAAAATAAACATAATTGTGCTAAACGCCACGATATTTTTGCCTATTAGCCGCAGAGTTTCGTTTTTGCTTAGCCCAAATCCTAGATTAGTATGTAGATTTAGCGCTACGCCAATAAACGTATCGCCTATATTTTCCGAAGTAATTTCACCGCTATAAGGATCTATAAAATATGATTTAAACTCGCCGCTAGAATCTGTGCCAGAAAGCCTAATCGCCTCATTTTTATTTTGAGGAATTCTATAATAACTGAGCGTAAAACCGGGCTTGACTTTTCTGAAAATATTTAAAATTTCGGCGGGCTTAAGAGCGTCTTTTCCGCTCGGGCTCACGAAAGATTTGCTTTGATTTAACGCATCTATAATCTCGTCGTGATACGAGATAATAGCGCCGCTAAGGGCTATGATTAAGATCGGCACGCAGCATATAAGCGTCAAAATAAGGTGGACGTTGAACCAAAATTTTTTCCTTTTTAGAATCGCCATTAATTTCCTTAAATTTTAAATCCGCGGACGAAATTTTATGCGCCGCGAATTTAAAAATTCACGTTAAATCCAACCTGCGCCTTCATCCCGTCTACGACCATCATTTGATAATTTCCCGAGCGCGTTAGTACGAATTCGTTGAATATGTTATAAAGCGTAAAATTTAAACTTGCGTCTTTTGTAACTTTATAGCTCGCGCCCAGATCAAAAAGCGTGTATGAGCGGATATCCTCATCGTAGCTTAGGCTATCGCGCGTCCTACTATAATAATTTATTTGCGACCATAAGTTTAGCTTGGAGCTTACGTCGTAATCAAATCCTAGCTTTACCGAATGGATTGGAAAATTATTTAAGGTTTTGCCCTTCTCGCTACCCGTTTTTTGCTCGGATTTCGTATAGGCGTAGTTTGCATGCAGCTTCAAATTATCTAAAATTTGATAATCGCTACTTAGCTCTAGACCCCTAACCTCAGCTTCTCCAATATTTATAGTATCCCAAATACCGCGCCTGTAAGTTTTGCCGTTATGCACGCAAGGATTTCCCGGTCTTGGACGGCAAATCAATTTGGTAGAAATTCCATCTTTGATTTCGGTATAAAACGCAGTAGCGCTAAAGTTAAATTTATTATTATCGTCGTAAGAAAACCCGCCTTCGTAGCTTATGCTGCTTTCGGGCTTTAAAGAGCTTCTGCCTATCTGCGCTCCCTGGCCTCCTGCAAACGGCAAGGCAAGGCCCTCACTACGCTGCTTAATATCCGGAGTTGAATATCCCGTCGAAACGCCGCCTTTAATAGAAAAGCTTTCGTTTAAACGATAAACGGCATAAGCGCGCGGCGATATATGGCCGCCGTAGTCTTTATCGCGGTTATATCTGATTCCGCCGGTTAGCGTTAAATCATCAGTTAGATAAAAATCATCCTCGCCGTAGATCGAATAATCCCATCTTTTGACATTTGCTTCATCTGCGGTAGTAGCGGCTTCGTTTAATCTCTCGCTTCGGTATTGCACGCCCAAACTCAAAGCATTTGAATCGAAAAAATATGAGCCTTTAGAATTTAACGTAGTCGTTCTAAGACGCAGATCCTGGGCGCCGCTTTCTTTCATGCTATCGTAGTTTGCATAGCTATCTATCATAAACTTATCGTATTTTCCCTGATGAGACAGACTTGCGGTGTAGCCTTTCATATCCTCTTTCGCAATATCGTTATTGCCTCCCGAGGTTGTTCGCGTACGCCCGTATGTACGCCTAAATTTGTTATTTACTTTACGATAATCAAGCGTTACCTCATCATTCTGCGTTACGTTATACATCAGTTTTGCGCCCATATTCGTCTCTTCATTATTTCTATTCGCATAAGGCTCTTTATCCTCTATCTTTTCAAAAAATCTGCCGTAAAGTGCGATACCTAGTACGTCCGGGACGATAGCTCCGTTTAGATAAAAACCTGTTTGATAATCACCTTTTATTTGCGATTTTTTAGCGAAAGTATAGTATCCGTTTACATTGCCGCTAGGCTCATTTGAAAAGCCCTTGGTGATGATATTTATTACTCCGCCCATAGCGTCGCTGCCGTAAAGCGAGCTCATAGGACCGCGTATGACCTCTATGCGCTCTATCGCATTTGCGGGAGGCAAGAAATTCTGGCTACTGCCGATACTTCTTAATCCTTTATAAGCGCTATCGCTGGTCGCAGGCTTGCCGTCGATTAAAATTTTCGTATATTTTTGAGATAGGCCTCTTAGGCTTATGCCTTTTCTCGATGCAGCACCTAGCGTTGCGGTAAAGGCACTCGGCAAATCCTCTACCATTGCGGAGACATCTTGGTAGTTGCGCTTTCGTATCTCTTTTTGCGTAAGAACGGAGATGGAAGCGGGTGCGTCTTGAATATTTTGCCGATAGCCCGTAGCACTGACTACGGTAATTTCACCCAAATTTACACTTTTGTCCTGTTTTTCTATCTCGCCCGATATTCCGGCTGTCGCTATAGCAGTGATCAGCGATAATTTATATATTACGCGCACAAACGCTCCTTTTCTTATTAAAATTTAAACTCATTTTACTATAATAAGATATGCATTATCAAGAAATACTAAACGGCAAAGGGAGTATTTTAAACGCTAAAGGGATAAGATGGGTAAAGAGATAAGTTTAGACGATTTTTTGCGAAAAATATCTAACGACATTGAGCCGTCCAAGCAATGTGGATATAACAAAACCGAACTTGAAAGCGAAAGTATAAAATTCGACTTTAGCTCTTTTTATACGGGCGGAGAGATAGGATACTATAGCAGCGATATAATTTGCAGAGATTCCCTTTTGCATCGCCACGAACGGGGCAGCCGCTATTCATTTTTATTTTTCAATACTGGCGAAAATCCTATCTGCTTCAGATCGGATAAAGATCAATTCACTTTGAATAAAGGTGAGTTTTGGCTCGGAACTATGCAAAGCAAATTGCGTGGCGTTCACGAGCTTGAAAATAAACACTATAAAAGCTCCTGCATAGCGCTTAGCACTGCTTTTGCAAATGAGCTGGGAATTTTAAAAAATTTGAATTTAGATCAAGCCGTTTGCATGAAGAAATTTAAAACAAGCGCCGTGCAAAATATCATCCTCAAAGAGCTCGAAAATGCCGCAATATACGACGGCAAAATACGCGAAATTTTTATGGAAAGTAAAATTTTAGAGATGCTTTATAGAAGTTTTCATAAATTTAATGAGCCTAAAAATGCGTTTAGTCTTGATGAAAATCGCATAAAAACAGTTCAAAAAGCAAAGAAAATATTACTCGAAAATATGCAAAATCCACCTAGCATTAAAGAACTCGCTCATCTTTGCGCTACGAACGAATTTGCACTAAAAAGGGATTTTAAAGCATATTTCGGCACGAGCGTTTATGCGATGCTGACAAATGAGCGGCTTGAGATTGCAAAAGAGCTATTGAGTCTAGATCAAATCAGCGTAAACGAAGCCGCCAAAATGGTCGGATACAATAATTTATCGCATTTTTCTAAAATTTTTAGGGCTAAATTTAATATATTGCCGATGCAACTGAAAAAGGATATAAAATTTTACTACTCGGATTAGAATTTCTTGCGACCGGCTATCTTTTAGAAGCCACACTCTTTCACAACCGCATATCAAAACATCATAAAATTTTATATCGCAACCGGACCCGCAAAAATACGGAATTTAAATTATAAATGCCGCCAAAATCTTGGCGGCAAAAGCTAGCTGCGATCAAATATCGCAGCTTCGGGTATGTTTAGACGCCAAGGGGCGCCTTAAAATTTTAGATGCATCTAAATTTAAAACAGGCTATAAACCTCGTCTAGTGTAAAGTGCTTTTTATCGATCTTACCGCCGTAGTATGGCTTGATATCCTCGTCAAAAGCCTTGTGAAAAAATTTTGCTTTATACATTTTTACCAGGCTGCTATTAACCGCATCAAGCAACTCGGTATTGCCCTTAGATAGGGCGACGGCGATATAATCTACCTTGCCGAGGTTGATGATTTTTGCATCAAGCGCGGCATCGTTTCTAGCGTATCCGAGTACGACCGTGTTATCGTCGGCAAAGCCTATGCCTTCGCCAGCCTTTAGTCTAGTGACGCATTCATTGGCATCGGCACATGTCACAATCTCATAACCCGCGTTTTTAAAGTGCTCCTCGGCAGTTGTGCCTTTAACGCTTAGAATTTTTTTATGCGCGATCTGATCGATTCTTGAAATATTATCATCCTTGCGGCTTAGCACGCCAATTTGCACTGAATAATACGGATAAGAAAAATCGACTTTCTGAACGCGATCTTTTGTGACGGTAAGCTTGGATATGATGAGATCGACTTTGTTTTGCTCCAGCGAGGGGACGCGATCTTTAGATGCTACGGCGATAAAGTCGATTTTGATCTTTTTATTGCCGAATAGATTTTTAACTAGCTCGTTTGCCAAATCAACCTCAAAGCCTTTTAGCGTGCCGTTATCATCGAAGCTAAACGGAGGCTGGGACTCTTGCAAGCCTATGCGAATTTCGCCTGCTTGCTTGATATCTGCTAGGGAATTAGCGCAAAGCGCGCTAGCACCTAGCAAAATACTTAGTAGAATTTTTTTCATATTTCGTCCTTTAAATTAAAACATTTTATAAAGATCATCTAACAAGAAATATTTTTTCTCAGCCTTTCCCTTGTAAAAAGGATCTATACTATCGTTAAAAATTTTCTTGAAAAAGCCATTTTTGCTGAGCTTGACAAGCCCGTCGTTTAAGGCGTTTAGCAAGTCATCGTTACCTTTTTGTACCGCGATAGCTAAAAAGTCCGTCGTGCCTAAATTCTTGATATTTACCTCTACCTTGCGATCTACAACCGAATAGCCCAAAACTATCATATTATCGTCTGCATAGCCGCTGCCGCGACCAGATTTTAGCGCTCGGAAGCATTCGCTAGAACTAGCGCATGAGATAACTTTAAAGCCTTCCTTATTAAAATAATCAAACGCCGTAGTGCCGGGCTCTGCTAAAATTTCTTTATCTTGTAAATCGTCTACGGTTTTTATATTATCATCGGTGCGAGTTAGCACGCCGATATTTACGCTAAAGTAGGGATTTGAAAAATCCACTAGCTTCTCGCGCTCTTTCGTAACCGTGATGGCTGCGATATCCAAATCAACTTTGTTATCTTGCACGGCTGTGATACGGTCGTTGCCTAGAGTTACAACATATTCGATTTTGCCGCCCTTATCGCCGAAAATTTCCTTTGAAAGCTCTTCAATAAGCGAAATTTCAAAACCGCTGTATTTGCCGTCCTCCGAGACGCTAAGCGGCGGCAGTGAGCCGTCTATTCCGATACGAATGAGCCCTTTTTCTTTGATCTGCGCTAAAGAGTTAGCAAATAACGAACACGAAGCGATTAACAACGCAAATATAATCTTTTTCATAAAATTCCTTTAAATTTTTACTAAAATTTGCCAGCGAATAGAATTCCATCCATCGCCGCTTTAAATCAAAACAAGCTGTAAAGATCGTCCAGCAAGAAATACTTTTTATCAATGGTTCCTTTATAAAAAGGCTCAATACTCTCATCAAAAATTTTTGTAAAAAAACCCTTTTTACTTAGCTCAATTAGTCCCGCATTTACCGCGTTAAGCAGCTCGGTATTGCCCTTTTGCACCGCGATGGCCAGGAAGTCCGTCGAGCCTAAATTCTTGATATTTACCTCAACCTTGTAATCGACTACGGCATAAGCAAATACAAGTAGATTATCATCGCCGTATCCGTCGCCCTTACCCGATTTTAGATCATTAAAGCATTCATTCGCGCTCGCACACGGTACTACGTTATAGCCCTGTTTCGTAAAGTAATCAAACACAGTAGTGCCGGGCTGCGCCAGTATAGTCTTTCCGTTTAGATCGGAGACCTTTCTGATATTATCGTCGCTACGAGTTAGCACGCCGATATTTACGCTAAAGTATGGATCGGAGAAATCTACCAGCTTCTCGCGCTCTTTCGTAACCGAGATTAGCGCGATATCTAAATCAACTCTGTTATCCTGTACCGCTTTTATGCGGTCATCGCCTAAGGTTACGACATATTCTATCTTGCCACTTTTATCGCCGAAAATTTCTTTAACAAGCCCTTCGATTAAGAGTATCTCAAACCCGCTATATTCGCCGGCTTTAGCGACACTAAACGGCGGAGATGAGCCATCTATACCGATGCGAATAACCCCTTTTTCTTTGATTTGAGTCAAAGTGTTGCTAAGAAGCGAACACGCAGCCAGCATTAACGCCAAGATTATCTTTTTCATAGCGTCCCCCTTTTTTAAAATTACAGTAAGTTATAAAGATCATCCAGCAAGAAATACTTTTTCTCTGCAGTTCCTTTGTAGTAAGGCTCGATGAAATTATCGAACGAATTTTTGAAAAAGCCCTCTTTGCTTAGCTTGATTAGCTCGCCGTTTAGAAAATCCAAAAGCTCCGAATTGCCCTTTTTCACGCCGATGGCTAAGAAATCCGAAGTGCCTAAATTTTTGATATTTACTTCAACCTTTTTATCTAATACCGGATAAGCCAGCACGACTAGGTTATCGTCGGCATACCCGTCGCCCTGTCCGGCCTTTAGCGCCTTATAGCAGGCGTTTGCGTTATCGCATCTGGCGATATTATAGCCTTGCTTTTCAAAGTATGTTTCTGCAGTACCGCCGCTAAGAACTAAAATAGTTTTATCTTGCAAATCGTTTAAGGATTTAATCTTATCTTCGACGCGGGTTAAAATGCCTATATTGACACTAAAATATGGGGTCGTAAAATCGATCTGCTTCTCGCGCTCCGGAGTTACGGTAAGAGTTGCGATAACCGCATCCACCTTATCTTCTTGTAGGAATTTTATACGCTGATTTGCAAGCACGGAGGTAAACTCCACCTTCCCGCCTGATGGAAGCATATCTTTAGCGATGGCGTTTGCCATATCGACCTCAAAGCCCTGATGCACGCCGTCTTCTATCTTGCTAAACGGCGGCTGTGCGTCATAAACGCCTATTCTAAGCACTCCGCTACTTTTGATCTCGGAGAGCGATCTGGCGCAAAGCGCACTACTGGCCAAAGCTGCTACGAGCAGACTTAAGAGAAATTTCTTCATCCTTTTCCTTTCTCATAAATAATTTCAAAACCATTGCCACGGCTACGGGAAACCTCAAAATCCCGCCCGAATGGTAAGCAGACATTAAATTCGCCCGCGGGCGAAAAGCAATTTTAGCTTTTTATATCTTTAATGATTATTAAATAGTAAGTAAAGTCGTCAAATAAATTCGCTTTTTCATTGTTTGCTTCGATTTTGCGCGAGTTTTTTAGAATTCTTATCCGCGTCCTAGCGGTAAAATTTAAAATTTTTTAAAATTTTAGAATTTTACAAAATTTTAAAGCTGCAGAATTGGATGAGAAATTTTATGAGCGCTTTAAAACTCGCGATGAAATTTTAAAATTTTATGAGATTAAATTTTGCAGATTACATTTGACAAAACAGCACAAAAAAGGAGTGAAATTTTAAAATTTCGCGCTTTAGCGCAGACATAGTGGAATTTAAAATTCTTAAATTTATACGCTCCGCCCAGCAAAATGGAATTTTAAAATTTTTAGCAAGCGTCGTATTTTAAAAGCAAGCAAAATTAAAGCTTTGCCATGCTGCAGAATTCCACGATAAAAGTCACGCTGCCAGTCCTAAATTTTGCGCTATAAATCATACTACAAACATCAGTTTGGCGCAAAGCACGATGATGAATCCGAATACAAAAGCGATCTTATGGATGTTTACTCGTAAAAACTCAGGCGCAGGCCTTCCCATCGCGCGGCAACTTAAATTTATCGCTACGCACACGGCGATGATGAGCGCGAGCGTGACTTTTAGCATAAAGATTTTTTGAAGCGGCGTGCCGAAATACCCGCCATTAGCGCTTCCGACCCAACGGCTCATCATCATTCCGCCGGTGATTATCAGCGTAAAAAGGCAAACCGGCATGATCTTAATCGCGCGCGAGCCAATCGCTTTTTTGACGCGCTCAAAATCCGCGCCCAACACGCCCTTAAGCCGTGAAAAAATCACGACGTCGAAAAATATGTAACCCAAAAAGATAATGGCGCAGATGAGATGCACAATCTGCACGTAAGGGTAAATTTGCTCCACCGCCGCTCCTTGCTATGAAATTTCGCCCATTTTATGCGAAATTTCAAATTTTAGCAATGATTTTCATCAACGCGCTGCGAGCGGTTAAATTTAAACCGATCGTGCGAGCGACGCAAATAAATTTGGCAAAAGCGCGCGGGTAAATTTAAAAATATTCGCATCCGTAAATTTATAAATTTACGGGCACCGCCGCGCGGCTAAATTTTATAAAATTTCAAAGCATCATCGAAAAGATTATGCCGAATATGATTAGCGGGATATTAAAGAAAATAAAGGTCGGCACGCAAGTATCCCACATATGGCTATGCTCGCCGTCGATATTCAGCCCCACGGTAGGCCCGAGCGTGCTATCACTCGCAGGCGAGCCCGCATCGCCGATACCCGCAGCCACGCCGATGATAAAGATCGTCGCTGCAGTGCTAAAGCCAAGCTGCGCGGCTAACGGGCAGTATATCGTAGCGATGATAGGGATCGTGCCGAAGCTCGAGCCTATGCCCATCGTCACGAGCAGTCCGATGCCGATCATCAGCAGCGCGCCGCCTAGCTTGCCGCCGCTTAAAGTACTCGCTACGTGCACCAGCTCGTTCACGCCGCCGGTTTCTTTTAAGATCGTGCCGTATCCTGCGGCGATCAGCATCAAAAACGCGATGTAGCCCATCATATGCACGCCCTCGTCAAATACGTTATCGAGCTTCTTCCACTCGATGCCCTTGCTCGCAAGCATTACTAAAATTCCGCTAAGCGCGGCAAACGGAAGGGATTTGATCCAAATTTGCACGGCGAAGCACACCGCGATACCCGCTAGAGCGCCCCATTCGCGCATACCCATCTTAAGCTCGCTAAAATGCGCATCCAGGCTCTGTTTGGTTTCGGCATACTCCCTCGGCTTGCGGTAGTAGATCACGGCTAGAATGAGGCCCACGATCATCGGCACGGCGCTTAGCCACATCACGCTTGATATGTCGCCAAGGCTTACCGCGATGCCGTTTGCGTTCATATTTTTTTCGATTAGCCCCATAAAGATAAGTCCGAATCCCAACGGCAGCGCCATATACGGCGTCTGCAAGCCGAACGTTAGCGCGCACGCTACGGCGCGGCGGTCTATCTTTAGCGAGTTCATGATCTTGACTAACGGCGGGATCAAAATCGGGATAAAGGCGATATGCACGGGGATTAAATTTTGTGAGAAGCACGCAAAAAAGGCGATCGAAAAGATAAAGACGTATTTTTTGTCGCTGATTAAATTTGCCACCGCGCGCACCAAGATCGCCGTTAAGTTCGTCTTTGAGATCGCGCTTGCGATGACGCCTAGCAACAGATATGAGAGCGCGGTTTCTAAATTTCCGCCCATGCCGAGACTGCCGGCGTTTTCCGGGTTGCCGTTTATGAATAAATTTATGGCATCTCCCAGCGGAATATTGCTTGAGAGCACGGCGCAGATCGTGCCGATTAGGATCGCGAGCATTACGTTGCACCTCAGTAAGCACAGCGCGCACATCACACAGATACTGATAAATACGGGATTGGTAAGCATTTTTTGCCTTTTTTGGAATTTTTGCAATTATATAGAATTTAGGGCTAAATTTTGCTAAAATCGCGCAAAAAATCGGCTAGGACAGCGATGAAATATTTTTACTCCTCTTTTGTAGTAAGCCTAATTGCGCTTGCTATCGCATTTTATATCGGCGGCGCTGGCGGTGCTTATATCTGTGCGCTTTTGTGCGCACTTGAAATCAGCCTCAGCTTCGACAACGCCGTAGTCAATGCCAAGGTGCTAAAAGATATGGCGCCGGTGTGGCAGAGCAGATTTATCCTCTGGGGCATTCCGATCGCGGTTTTTGGCATGAGATTTTTATTCCCCGTGCTAATCGTCGCTGCAAGCGCGCATCTTGGACTTTGGGAAACTCTCGTGCTGGCGCTTAAGCAGCCACACCGCTACCATGAAATTTTAAGCGAGAACGAAGCGCAAATTTACGTTTTCGGGGGCGCGTTTTTGCTGATGGTCTTTTGCGATTTTTTCTTCGATACGCAGCGCGAGCTACACTGGCTAGGCATAATCGAAAATAACGGGCTCGTGCGATTTTTAAAGCGCATTCCAAACGCTCCCACGCTGATCGCTCTAGCCGCTGGGCTCGTGCTGCTTGCTAAAACGGGCTCGGCTACGCTCGGCGCAGCGTATTTCGGCGCGATCCTGCTCTATCTGCTCATCTCCTGCTTCGACCGCCTTTTCGGCACGGACGGCGTAAAAAACGGCCTTGCGGGCTTTTTATACTTAGAGACCCTGGACGCAAGCTTTAGCTTCGACGGCGTGATCGGGGCGTTTGCGCTAAGCGATAATATCTTCATCATCATGCTAGGTCTCGGCGCCGGTGCGATGTTCGTGCGCTCCATCACGCTGTATCTCATCGCCCGCGGCACGCTGTCGCACTTCGCGTATCTGGAGCACGGCGCGCACTACGCCATCGCGTGTTTGGCGTTTATAATGTTTGCTAAGCTGAAATTCGAAGTAAGCGAAATCATAACCGGCACTGTGGGGATCTTATTCATCGCGCTATCGCTCCTTTCGTCGGTGCTTTACAACCGCCGTAACAAGCGCAAACTAATCGAAACGATCGCGGGAAACAACGAGTAAAATTTCATCGCAGATCTTGCCGTGCGCGAGATCAAATTTTAAAATTTCAAGCTACTGCCGCAAGCGGTAAAATTTGCTCGCTTGCGCCGTATTAAATTTCAAGAAACGCTAAATTTAAAGACGCGGGCGATGAGATTAAAATTTTACGAAAAGCGTAAATTTATCCCGCTTAGCGATCGCGCGAGCTCAAGCCTTTATCGCGTAATCTCTGCAGTTCTTTGCAGCTGAGTGGCGGGCTATTTGCGGACTCGCCGCTCTCGCTTGCGCCGCCAAAAACCTCCTCATTCAAACGCAGCTCGTCAATGATACCAAGAAGCTGCAAAACCTCGGCCTTTATCCGCTCGGCGTCTTTTGACGTAGTGCGCGGCGAAAACAGCGCGGCTTCGAAGCGGTTTTTCGCGCCGTTTAAAAATAGATAAAATTTTCCGTCCATAAACGCCGCACTAAGAGCGATCTTGGGTGCAAGCTTAAGCTTCAAAGCCCCGAGACGCTCCATAAAGCTAGGCGTCAAAAGATACCGCGCCTCGATCTTATCGCTCGCAAACACACGAAATTCCTCTCCGAAAATCACGTCGTCCATCAGCTCCTGATCGCCTAAAAATTTGGTGCCGGGCGAGCGGTCCGCGATGATAGTTTGCCCCTTAAATTTCTTATAAAACTCGCACACCAAAACCGAGCCGCTAAAGGCTTGCACATATTCGCCGAGCCTCCAAGCGTTCCAAAGCGCGATCGCCGATAGCAAAAAAGCCGCGGAAAGATCGCTCTTGGACCTTTGAGATAACTCTACAAGCCTCATAGATTCTCGCGTTTCATAGATTTTTATCGCCTCGCTTAGGCTAAATTTTACCCCTTTATACACGCCGTCTATCTGATCCTCGGCTACGAATTCATTCCGTGGATAGATGCCCGTTTTGCGGATTTCTTCTTCGTCTATGCCGCTTTGCGGCTCGTATCTAAAGGCAGGATCGATATCTGAAATAATAGCGCGGATGAAGGCGTCTTTGTAAAAGGCGTTGTACTCCCACTTAGCGATGGAATCATCATAAATCCCCCATACGCAGCTTACCGCAATTATCGGGATCATCGCGGACATCAGCACGGCGGAGGAGTATTCGTTTTGGATCAAGCCGTGGATAAACCAGCCGACGGAAAAAACCGCGATGCATAGCAATAAAATCAGCGGTTTTAGAAATTTTATCTTGCACTGCTGCTGCTTTTTTGCCAGCTCCTCTAACGCTCTGTCAATATCCAAAATTTAACTCCAAATTTGATTTGCCGAAATTTTACCCCTTATTTTACGCTAAATTTTATTAAAATTTCATCCGTTAAGCGGGTTTAAGATTTTTTATGCTATTTTTGCGACCTATTTCGATCAAAAGGCGAGAGATGATAAATTTACCGAAAAATTGCGTGGTTTTTACCTATCCGAAAATGGGCAACAGCGGCAAATTTTTGCCCGCAGAGTTGCGCGACGCGGCGGGGCTTACGGGCTGCACGCTTCAGTGCAAGGCCTACGAGAGCGAGTTTGCGCAGATAAAAGCCCTCGGCTTCGAGCTTATCGCCGTAGGCAGCATGGGCGAGGCGGGCACGAGCGAGTTTAAGCGCGCTACGGGCGCCTCGTTTGAGTTCATAAACGACGAAAAATTCGAGCTTGAAGCGCCGCTTGGGCTCGAAACCTTCACTACCGGCGACGGGAAGAAATTTTACCACCGCCAAACGCTGATTTTTCGAGGCGGCAAGGAAGTAAAGCGCTTTAGCCGTATCGCTAAGCCCGAGCAGGACGCACAAAACGTACTTGCGGCGCTAAAGAGCCTATGATCGATCGCTTCGGCGGCGCGCTTTAAATTTCGCACTCCAAACACATTGCGACACAGGGCTGAAATTTAGGGCAGAGGCGCATTTTCCTTAAATTCAGCATTTTTAATTAAAATGGCGCTAAATTTAACGGAGGCGGGTATGAAAAAATTTCTATTTTTGGCGCTATTTTGCGCACTTGCGGCAAACTGCGGCGAGAGCGCGCGAGCGGATAAAATTTCTGCGGCGGGCAAAACAACGAGTATTGACGAGACCGCCACGCAAAACGCGCACTTTATAAAGAGTGGCGAAGCAAGCGCCGGCTCGCAAAGCAGTGCCGATGCGGTCATTCAAACGGACGGAATTTCGCGGGCGGATCTGCAAAGCTGCATCGTAAAAAGCGACGAAGGCTCCTGTGATCGCGTCGCACGCGGTCTGAAAAGCGGCTGCGAGCGAAAAGATCAGCTATCGTGCTTTTTCTACGCAGATGCGCTAGGGCGGGGCTTGGGCGTGGAGAAGGACGTCGTGGCGTCGTTTGAGCTTTTTCGCGAGCAGTGCGATGCCGGCAGTAGCGAGGCGTGCTACGAGCTATCGGTCAAATATCTCCAAGGAATCGGCACCCCTCAGAGCTTTGAGCTCTCGGGCGAGGCGCTAGACAGGGCGTGCAAAATGCGCAATAAGCGCGCCTGCGCGGTGCTCGATCTACTGCCGAAAAATTAGCGCGACAGAGGCGATAAAATTCCGAGCTTCGAGCGCAGATAGGGCACGTGAGCCTTTTAAATTTTAGCGGGCGATGGGTGCGGCGCGATGAGGCGGTAAATCGAAGCGTGCGAGCGGATAAACGAAAAAGGAGCAAAGATGAAAGCTTTAAAGCTTGCGCTGGCTGCAGCGCTGGTGCTTAGTTTAGCAAACGCGGACGGCGAAGCCAAAGAGTTTAAATTTAGCGGCGCAAAAACCAGCGCGCTTTTAGAAAAGTGCAGTAAAAAGGACGCCGCCGCATGCTACGAAGCGGCGATGAGATACGAGCTGGGCGGTCGCGGCGTCGTGCGAAACCGCCTCAAAGCGCAGGGCTTTTTCGCAGACGCGTGCGAGCTCGCCACCCTCGCCGAGCGGAAGCAGGGAGATAAAATGAGCGGCGCAGGTGGGCGCGCGATGAGCGATCTGCGCGAGCGAGCCTGCCTAGGCAACGCGGCGGCGCTGGAGAGCTTCGCGAGCGGGCAGTGCCGCAGCCTCGTGATATACGATGAGCTTTGCGAGGGCGGCTCGCAGGAGGCGTGCGACAATCTGGCGCGGATGAAGCGCGAAGGCTGGGCGCCTAAGGAGAGCTGCAGCGAGGAGATAGTCGCTAAATTCGGCGACGGCAAGCCGCAAAGATGAAATTTCACCCTATTTTGCAGCGATAAAATTTTTGGAATTTTAGCAAAATAAAATTTGCCGAAATTTTAGTAAAACTCGACCGAAAATGGTAACAAGGCGGGCTAAATTTTTAATTCTAAAACGCGTTTAAATTTGCGTCGTAAGCGGCGTCAATTTTTAGGCTCAGTAGAGATTAGAATTTGTGCAACAAGGCTCTTTGAATTGCAAATCGTGCGTGACGGCCAGGCTAAAATTTTAAGAACTAGAATTTAAACGAAATCTGCAATTTAGCCGTGACGATGATATAATTTTTAGAATTTTGCAAGCGTAAAATATCAAAATTTTATGTATCTACGTCGAGCCGCCCTCCCAAAAAAAGCGCGAAATTGGAATTTTAAACTGCCGTCTTGTGCGAGGAGGCGATAATTTTAGGCAGCGAGAATTTCAATTAATGCGGATTAAAATTCAAGCGTAACAGGCAAATGCGTGCATCGCAAGCGATGTAATTTCAAATATGGGCTCAAGGCTAGCAAGCCGCGGAATTTAAACGCCACGAGCGATAAATTTCAAAACGCCTATTTTAAAATTGCGAGGCGGGGATTTAAATTTAAGTGCGGTGAGCGATTAAATTGCAAAAGGAAGCTTAAATTTAAATATCGCAGCTCACAAATTATGCGATGAAATTTTGCGCCTAAATTCCGCAAGATTTGGTGCGAGATAAGCGTTTAATGATATCGTAGCTAGATCATTAAACCAAGCTTCAATCACGCTTAAAACCCTATTTACCGAGCGCTTGCGCAAGCGGGTATTGCAAACCGCCGAAGTAAAAAAAGCCTGATCGGAAGCGTTTGCGGCGTATATCCCAACCGACCACGCCTCATATTTTGCTCTATAGCCTAGCTCGCGCACGAAATTTAGATTTTGAAATTTAGCGCAAAAATATTATAATTTCGCCCAAATCACGGCTAGGACGGAAAATGAACTCACGCGTGCAAAACGAATATCTAAAATCAAAAATTATGAGCGCCGAGGAAGCCTGCGAGCTGATCCCAAATGGCGCATCGGTGGGCTTTAGCGGCTTTGTTGGGGCGGGCTGCGCGCTAGCGCTACCACAAGCTCTAGCGCAACGAGCGACAGCGCTGCACGAAAAAGGCGAGCCCTATCAAATCGAAATTTTTACAGGCGCATCGACCGATCCACTTTTAGACGGAGTTTTGGCAAAAGCAGGTGCCGTGAGCTTTCGCGCGCCGTTTTTTACGGATGCCGATATGCGCCGTGCGATAAATAGCGGCGCCGTGCGATACGCGGACGTGCATCTATCAAGCCTTGCCGCGCAGCTTAAGGCGGGCTTTTTTCCGCATCTAAACTTTGCCGTGATCGAAGTAGTGGCGATTAAAGAAAGCGGCGTGCTCGTGCCGTCCACGTCGCTAGGCAACAACCAAGCCTGGCTCGATATCGCCGATCGCGTGATTTTAGAAGTGAATTACTATCAGCCGCTTGAGCTGGAGGGCATTCACGACGTTACAGATCTGCGCCTACCTCCGCACGCTACGGATCTGCCGATCAAGCACGTAGGCGATCGTGTAGGCAGCCCTTACATGCATGTAGATCCCGCCAAAGTAATCGCTATCATAGAGGCTAGGACGCATGATCGCGTCAATAATTTTACTGCCGTGGATGAAATTTCAAGCGCGATTGGGCGAAACGTCGTAAAATTCTTAAAAAACGAGGAAGCTTGCGGCAGACTTCCCGCAAAGAAGCTGCTGCCGCTACAATCGGGCATCGGCAACGTCGCTAACGCCGTGCTTAGCTCACTACAAAATGCTGGCTACCAAGGGCTGCAGTGCTACTCCGAGGTGATCCAAGACGGCATGCTAGATCTCATCAAAAGAGGCGTCGTAGGCACTGCAAGTGCCACAGCGCTATCGCTTAGCCCTGCAGGTGTCGAGGAATTTCAAAAAAACATCGATTTCTACCGCAAGCACATCATACTGCGTTCGCAAGACGTCTCCAACTCACCAGCGCTTATCAGAAGGCTTGGCGTCGTGTCGATGAATGGCATGCTTGAGGCAGACATCTACGGCAACGTAAACTCCACTAACGTAATGGGTTCGCAGATGAAAAACGGCATCGGCGGTAGCGGCGACTTCGCTCGCAACGGATATTTGTCGCTATTTTTAAGCCCGTCACTCGCTAAAGGCGGCGCGGTCAGCGCTATCGTGCCGTTCGTGAGTCACGTTGATCATACCGAGCACGACACTCAGGTCATCATCACCGAATACGGCATCGCCGATCTGCGTGGTAAATGCCCTCGTGAGCGGGCTCGCGCGATGATAAGTATCGCGCATCCCACTTACCAAGACGCGCTGAGAGATTATTTCGAGCGGGCATGTGCGCAGCCCTGTGCGGGGCATACTCCACACATCCTAAGCGAGGCGCTGTCGTGGCATCAAAGATTTAAGGATACGGGGAGCATGAAGGCTTAGAGCGAATTTGCTTGAGCTAATGGGCTAAAGCCTAAAATTTAAGCTCATTCTTGCTGAAGCGGGAAAGTTTGCACTTAAAAATTCCGCCTGCATTTGAAAGCGCTATCGCTACTTAGAGCAAAACTCGTTAAAATTTTTATTTTTGCAAAGCTCGCGCGAAATGTTTATTATATGAATGAATTGAAAATTTGCGCCATAAAATTTTAAAATTTGCAGGCGGGTTTAAGGTGCGGAATTTAAAATTTTATCGCTACGGAATTTTAAAATTTAGCCCTAAATTTGCAGCTCGCGCATTTCAAATTTTAAAATTCTACGGCTTGGAATTTTAAAATTTTGAACTTCGCAAAATTTCATCCATAGATCCCCATTAAATTTTAAATTTAGCTCTCACTTCATTTGCCAAGCCAATCCTAGCTATAAGGCGCGCCATAAGTTTGCGATAAAACCGCGTAGTATTTGCCAAGATAAATTCCGTATTAAAGCAGCGACTTGCTAAATCAGAATTTCTCGCCTTACGAAGGCGATCTTTGGGCTATAAATTTAAAAAGACGAGCTATAAGCCTCGGCGAGATGAGATTAGAATTTTATCCTCGAAGGCTCCATCGGTTTGCTGTAGAAGTAGCCCTGCATATATTTAATCCCCATCTCCTCTAAGATGATTGAAATTTCGTGGTTTTCTACGTATTCGGCGATGAGCTCGTAGCCCTGCTTGCGCGCAAAGTTAGCGATCGTTTCGACGATGGCGCGCGAGTTTTTGTCGTTTGCGATGTTTTTGATGAGCGCTCCGTCGATCTTTATATAATCCACGTCGAGCGTTAAAATTCTATAGTAGTTGGAGTATCCGCTGCCAAAATCGTCTATCGCGACCTTGCAGCCGTAGTTTTTGGCTACGGCGATGAAGCTGCGTAGACTCTCGTAATCGTCAAATTCCTCGCTTTCTAAAATTTCAATAAATAGATTTGAAGCATTTGGGCTGGATGCGAGTTTGCGCTCTAAAAGCTCCTTGATGCCTTCGTTTGCGATGTCAAAATATGAAAGATTTATGCTAAAGCAAGTCCCTGCGAAGCGGTCTAGCAAGCGAAAGGCTTCGTTTATTACGACCTGAGTTAGCGGGATGTAAAGCGAGGTTTGCTTTGCAATGTCGATAAACTCACCCGGGCAGCGCGTCTTGCCCGAGCGATCGATTAGGCGGATTAGAATTTCATATACTAACGGGACATAGTCGCCGCCCTCGGTGCCGTATGTATTGCCGCTAGGATCGCGGTGGGTGATATCAAATATCGGCTGGACAAGCACAAAGACTTAGTTTTTCTTGATCGCGTTTTGAATGGTGTTGATCATAATCTGGTTTTGAAGATATTTTTCCTCAATCGCATTTGGGCGCGAGTAAAAGCCCACGTGCTCGTTTTTGCTCTGCGCCTCATACATCGCCATAACCGCCTGAAAGACCCTATTTGCGCCGCCCGCTACATCTGCGCGCTCGCTTACGCCCATCGTGATATTTAAAGGCGCGGAGGCAAAGCCCTCGGTGGTATGGAGATTAAAGACCTTGTCGGTGAAGTATTTGTTTATGATCTCCACGTCGCGCGCGACATTTAGTCCATCGTAAAATAGGCAAAACTCATCCGATTGGATGCGAAAGATACTGGCTTTGATCTCGTGCGATTCGATACACATCGCAAGCGTACGCGCAAAGGAGCGCAGAATTTCATTCGTCGTCTCCGCCTTGTAAAAAAGCCGCAAATTTGCAAAATTTACGATAGTGATGTAGATCGCTACGCCCGTTTTTTCGGCGTTTATTAGCTCGTATAGCGCTGCTTCGTTGCCCTGGCCCGTAAGATGATCGATATAGACTTGATTGTTTAAGCTCTCCTTCGCGCTCGCAAGAGCTAGCTTCATAATCTCGCGCTCGCCGATGTCATGAGCGTAAAGCGCATATAGCGGCGGCTTGGATGCAGCAGCGATATTTGCTAGTCTTAGGCTCACATCGGCTAGCTCGCCGTTTTTACGAAGCAGGCGCGTATCTTTGGCGCTTTTATTTACCATCGCAGGAAGTTCGATCCCTTTATCTTTGGGCATCAAAACTCCAAGATCGCTTCCTTCCAGCTCGCTTTGTTCGTAGCCGCTTAAGCTAAGCGCGCTTTTATTGGCGTATAAAATTTTAAAGCTTTGATCTGCTAAAACTATCGCTTCGCCTGCTTGCTTGCATAATGCGCGATAGGGCGCGAGGGCGCGTTTGCTACGCAAAGCATTGGAATTTATGATGTAAGTAAGCAGTAAAAACGACAAAAACACCGCCGTGTAAAGCATCGTCATTTGCATAAACGAGCCGTAAAATTCCTCGCTAGCGTAATAAAATCGCTCGCGCAGGCTTACGAAGCGCTCGTTTAGCAATGAGAGATTATCGCTTACGATGATATTTTGACGCTCGAAATTCCTTAAAATTTGCCGTGCGATTCCTATAAACGCAGCTTCGTCGGGGCTTGACGCATCTGCGCTTTCTAACGCGCTTTTTAAAGCAGATATTTCGGAGCGATTTTTATAGTTAAGCCCTAAAATTTGAGAGTAGAGATTTGCTCTTTGCGCACTTGCGCCGCTGGATAAAAATTTTTGCTGAAGACTTTGAAAAAGGATTAAATTCTGCGAATTTAAAGCCCCAAGCTCATCCAAAAGCGAAATTTTATCGCTAAAAGCGCTTCCGATCGCGCGCACATCGCTACTAAGTCCGATTTTATCGATGATTTTGTCTTTTTGTAAAGCTTGCAGCACCTGATAGATGCCGCGCATATCGGCATTCGCGATCGAAAAGTCCCTTCTTGCGATCTTTGCATCAAATAATATATTTAAGCGGTTATCAGCGTTATCGATCAAAGCTAGCTCGCGCGAAATTGTGCTAAATCTCGCTACATCTCTTAGCGACGAGAAATAATTCCCGGCGATGATTATGCCTAATATCATAATCCCCGCCATCAAAGCCCACATTATCTTATCTTTCATCCTGTGCCTCCGTCATATCGCCTTTAAGTGTAGCTAAAAAGCTCATCAAAGCATCAAGCTCCTCATCGCTAAGATCGTATTTTAGCAGATCCTTTGCGATCTGCCGCACCGCAAGACGCAAATCCGTCTGCCCGTTTACGTAAGGTGCGGTTTGCGTGATATTGCGCAAGCTAGGCACGCGGCGCAACTCAAATCCATCGGAAGTGAGCCTATGCTTAGGCGCATCCTCCTCTTCCGCGCTTGGGCGAATTTTAGTAAAGCTGCCGGTGCCTAGGCTAACGCCGTTATGACATGCCGAGCACAGCCGCACAAAAAGCACATATCCGTTATATTCGGCATCATTTAGCTTAACCTCGCCGCGTAAAAATCGGTCAAATTTGGAATTTATCGCCGTTTTGGACTTTAAAAATTCTTTCAGCGCATCAATGAAGTTCGCCGTATTCGCCTCGCCGTAAGCACTTTCAAAAGCCTGCTTGTAAGCTAAATTCTTCCTGATAAGCTCTAAAATTCTATCTTCGCTCGCATCAAGCTCGTTCTTGCCAAAAACAGACATCGCGATCCGCGCTTCAAAGCCCGCGAAATTATAATCGCCCAAGTAACGATCAAAATAATAAGAATTTATGAGCGTAGGCACGCGTCCGTCGCGCACCGAAGCGCCCGAATCGTTTAAATAAAAATTGTGGCAGCTCTCGCAGGAGCGGCCTTTGCGGCTAAATCTTACGTCAGTAAAAATTTTTGCGCCCAGCCGCGCCTTTTGCGGGTCATATTTAGGCACCTCAAGCGGCGTAAAAAGATTGCCGCAAAGCCCCAAAAGCGGCGCTAGGCTAAATATAAAACAGCTTAAAACTCGCTTCGATATCATCGCTTATCATCCCGCCTTTAGCCCGCTTTTTCAAAATCTCCTCGATCTCGCGCTCGCTGACCTCCGCGCCGTCCATATGCAGGTGCCACGCGGCGTTTTGTACCGCTTCTTGCAGACTGCGTTTTTGCTCGCGCCTCTCGGTTAAAATTTCGCTTTTAAACTTGATGTCGCGCGCCCCGAGCAGCGCCTCAAACTTTTCGGCGGCGGTAGCAAGCCTTTTAGCTCCTGTGCCGAAGCGCTCAAACAGCGGCGCTAGCATAGATGAATTGCGCTCGCTCGCCCAGTTTAGATAAATTTTTCGCTCGCCCAAAGCCAAAAACGCCTCAAAATCTTCCGTGCTTTTTAGCGCAGGGCTCATCGTAAGAAACGCGATGTCAAAAACTGCGGGAATTTTAAAATTTTCGCTCTCGCGGCTTCTACTCGCAGAATTTTTAAAATTTAAAGCCTGCGCTTCTTGATCTTGCGCGTTTGAAATTTTACTTTGCGGGTGCGGATAAATTTTAAAATTTTCGCCCGCCGCGTCTGCAAAACCATCGCGGCTCAGCCGCTCGCAAAACTCCGCAAAGCTTAAATTTAATACGTTTTGCAAGCTGATGCCAAACTCCTCCGCGCTGCGCCTTAACTCGCGCAGCATCCCCTCCGAGCTATCGATCGCCGTAACCTTGGCGCCCAGCGACGCGAGATACAGCGAGTAAACCCCCGTGCCGGCGCCCACGTCGAGCAGGCTTTTGCTCGCAAAGCTCACGCCCCAGCCGCGCAGTATCTCAAACACCCGCTTGCCGAAACTGCCCGGCTCGCCGCTAAATTTAGCGTAACTTTCGGACTTTTTGTCCCAGCTATTTTCATCTGATTTTTCGCCGATTTTCTCCACCGCTAGCCTTTAAATTTTTTGTAATAATAGCAAAATTTGGCAATTTTTCCGAATTTGGGCTATAATAAATGCTTTCAAAATCTAGGCGAAAGGGCGTTCATGGCGGACGTGACGATAAGAAATTTGAACTTTGCTTACGAAAAACGCGAAATTTTAAAAGATATAAACTTAAACTACGAGCTGCGCGATTTTTTAGCGATTTTCGGGCCCAACGGCGGCGGCAAAAGCACCCTTTTAAAGCTGCTTTTGGGGCTGCTGCGACCAAGCTCGGGCACGATCGAAATTTTAGGCAGATCACCCGCGCTTGCCAGAGCGCAAATGGGCTACGTACCGCAGTTTATAGCGATAAACAAAAGCTTTCCCATAAGCGTGCTCGAAGTCGTTTTAATGGGGCTGATAGATAAGAAAATTTTCGGCTTTTACTCTAAATCCGAGCGCGAGCAAGCCATGCAAGCCCTGGGGCGCGTAGGTATGCAAGACCTTGCAGGGTGCCGTATCAGCGAGCTTAGCGGCGGGCAGAGACAGCGCGTTTACATCGCACGGGCGCTGTGTGCGAAGGCTAAAATTTTACTTCTCGATGAGCCGCTAGCGAGCATCGACACGATGGGGCAGGTTCAAATTTACGAGCTTTTAAAATCCCTAAACGAAGGCGGCTGCGGCATAATTCTAATCAGCCACGACGTGCAGCTTGCGCTAAACTACGCAAACCGCGCTCTTTATGTTGCAAACGGCTCGGCGCATACTCATGAGATCGATCCGGGGGGTAGGGCGGAATTTTTAGATCACCTGCGACGCGAGCACGGACACTTCTGCGCCGTCGATCTCGCGCTTAACGAATGCTGCTGCAAGGAGGGCGAAAATGGCTGAAATTCTATCCTACGACTTCATGCGAAACGCCCTACTCGGCGGACTTTTGGTCAGTATAGTCTGCGGTGTCGTGGGCTCTTTAGTCGTGATAAATCGCATGAGCTTCATAGCAGGCGGCATCGCGCACGGCGCATACGGCGGCATCGGCATCGCGCTATTTTTAGGTATCTCGCCCGTGCTGGGAGCTAGCGTATTTGCGCTGTTTTTGGGGCTGCTAATCGCCTACGTCACGCTGCGAAACACCGAGCGCTTCGACGCCGTAATAGGCGCGATATGGGCGTTTGGAATGGCGCTTGGGATAATCTTCGCCGATCTCACGCCCGGGTACAAATCCGATCTGATGAGCTTTCTGTTCGGCTCGATCTTAGCGATAAATCATGAAAATTTGATCTTCATCGGCATTTGCGGCGCGGCATTTGTGTCGCTTACGGCGTGCTTTTACAGGCAGTTTTTAGCGATCAGCTTCGATAAGGAATTTGCCCTGCTGCGCGGAGTTAATACGAGCGTCTTTTACTACGTCCTCGTAGTGATGGCGAGCCTCGCGGTGGTCGCGTCGATTCAGATCGTAGGACTAATCTTAGTGATCTCGCTGATGACGATTCCGCCTTTCATCGCCGAAAAAATTTCAAAAAGCCTAGGCTCGATGATGGCGATAAGCTGCGCGCTATCGGCGCTTTTCTGCGCGGCGGGGCTTATTTTGAGCTTTAAGCTCAATCTAACCAGCGGCGCCTCAATAATCCTAGTCGCCTCGGTCTGCTTTTTCGCAAGCTCGATCTTTAGCAAACTTCGCGCCTAAAAGCCCGCCTAGCTCGCTAAGCAGGATGCCTGCGAGTATCAGCGCCGCGCCGAAAATTTGAAGCGCGCTTAGCTTCTCGCCGAAGGCATACCCCATAATGCCCGCGCTTACGGGCTCTAGCGCGAAAATAAGCACCGTTTTTATCTCGCTTACGCCGCGATTTTGCGCCATCGTTTGGATCACAAACGCCGCGACGGTGGCAAAGATCGAGGTCAAAACCAGCGCGAAAACGAAATCGAAGTTCGGCGAAAAGATCAAATTTCCAAGTACCTTTATCTCGCCTTCAAACTGCGCGTGCGGAGTGAAAACTGCCGCGATCAGCGCGCAGACGCAGACGCAGATAAACTGCACGATCACAAAGCCGTAGAGGTTGCTTTTGCGCGCGCAGACGCCGGTAAAGACGATGTGAAGCGCGTATGCAAACGCCGAAATCAGCGTCAACCGCTCGCCTATGCCAAATCCCACCGCGCTTGCTCCGCTTAAAAAATACAGCCCCAAAAGCGCCGTGGCTGCGCCGCCAAAGGCGCTCGCAGCGATCTTTTTGCCGAAAAACGCAAGCATCAAAAAGGGCACGATGACGACGTTTAGCCCCAAAATGAACGCCACCGTCGAGGAGAGCGCATAATCAAGCGCTATGGTCTGGCACGAAAAATCACAAAATAGCATCAGCCCGCAAAACACGCCCCGCCCTATCGTGCCGCGGTCAAATTTGACGCCGAAGCGCAGGCAAGCGAGGTAGGTAAAAATGCTCGCCGCCAAAAAGCGCCAAAACAAAAAGCTAAAAACGTCGCCGCTATGCAGCGCGTGCTGAACCGGCACGAAGGTACAACCCCAAACGATCGCTACGAAAAGCAGCCCCAGATCCCACAGCCTGCTAGGCGGAACGGGATTTTGCGCGCGGCTTTGCGCTGAATTAGAATTTTGCCCGAAACTCTGCGTAGAATTTAAATTTTTTACGGAGTTAAAATTCTGTGTAGTATTAGAATTTCGCGAAGCGCCAGGGTTTCGCGCGGCGCCATAGCTAAAGCTCTGCGGCGTATGAGCGGAGTCCGGATCGTTTGCAAGAACCCCAGTAAAATTTTTCTTTGAGCGTCGCGTATGGGCGTCAGCAAGGCTTTTTGCGGGGCTTAAATTTGGCTCGTCTACGACGCTTGCACGGCTTAGCGAACTCGCGCTATTTGCGCCGTTATGAGCGGAATTTTTCGTAAAATTTAATATAAAATTTCGTTTGAAATTTCTCGCGAAATTTTCGCAAGGATTTATTGTGGGGGCTTTTGCGGAATTTAAAGCTTTATTTTCGGCGCAGTTCGGAATTTGCGCGGACTTTAAATTTAGCACAAGAGCCGCGGAGCTTAAAGCGGATTTTCTTTCAAGATTTTTGACGCGCAGGGCGGAATAGGGCGCGACGAGACTGTACACGGCAAAACCGACCGAGGCACGATTGCGTGCGGCGAAACCAGCCGAAGCGGGATAAAATTTTAAATTTCGCACGCTCATAAAATTTAACTCGGCGGCCGCATCTTGAAATTTGAAATTTCTTTTGAGGCGGGGAGCGGGAGCGAAATTCGACGTACCGCCGCGCGCCGTGTTTTTAGCGCGCTCGCGCGCTGGATCTAAAATAAAATTTAAAGCGGGTTTTGAATTAAAATTTTCCGCGAGCTCCGAGATAGAATTTTTCATAATTTGAAGTAAAATTTCGCCGAGATTTTAGTGCGGTTGCGCCTATCTGATCGTCTTTATGGCGTTTAAAATCGCGCCCGAGTTTTTACGAAACTCCCTTTCGTTTTTACTTAAAAAATCGAAGCTTTCGTTGATAAAGGCGCTACTGAATTCGCTACTAAAATCGTCTCCAGGCTCGCGTCCGACGGCACTTTTAAAGCTTTTAGCAAAGCTCGCGTCGGCTCCTAGTTCGCGTGCCAAAGGGCGAATGATTTCGTAAATTTCATCAAAGGCATTGGTGCGCAGATAGTGGCTAAATAGCACCTCGCCGCTCATTATCGCCTTAGTATCGGCTTCGGACATATCTTTTATTTTAGCGAGTACGAGCTTTTTGATCGGCTCTACGGCAAGACTTAGCTTCTTGCTCGCCAGCCTTTGCATATTCTGCACGGCGATGCTTTTTTTACCCGCGCGCTCGGTAATGTAGCTAGGCAGATCGAGCTCGTAATCCTGCACGCCAGCGCGTTCGTATTCATTTGCAGCGCGCTCGATCAGAGTGCTTAGTGAGTTTTTAAAATTTTCGCTATCGCCCGCGCCCGCGCTAAGCATCACGTCCAGTCCCTTTACGGCGACCTCCTCCCAGCTAGCAGTCGCAAATAGCGGTAATAAACAAAAGATTAATTTTTTAAGCAAAGTTTTTCCCTAATTAAAAATTGATTATTTTATTTCGAAAATTTTAATGTATAATCAACGCTTTTATAATACCAAAAGGGCTAAATATGGAGCTTTTACTCATCGCTTTCGCGCTTGCGATGGACAGCGTCGCGCTTAGTATCTCAAACGGCGCGAAATATCCGAATTTCAAATTTACACAGATCGCGCGTGTCGCGTTTTTCTATGCAGCGGCTCAGTTTATAATGCCGCTTGCAGGCTACGCTTTGGGGATAAACTTCGTAAAATTTATCGCGCAGATCGATCACTTCGTCGCGTTTGGAATTTTATCGTTTTTGGGCGTTAAGATGATCATTGAATCCCGCCGCGAGCAGGACGAGCCAGATCTTCGCCTAAGCACGAAGGAGCTGGTGCTTGGCGCGATCGCTACCAGCATCGATGCGATGGCCGTGGGCGTGACCTTCGCGTTTGGCGAGATAAACATCCTCTACGCCTGTTGCGTAATCGGGCTCATCTGCTTCGCGCTGTGCGTCGCGGCATGCTACGCAGGCAAGCTAACGGGCGAATCCTGCACTCAAAGGCGCTCGTTTTGGGCGGCGCGATTTTGATCTTAATCGGGGTTAAAATTTTACTCTCGCACCTCGGCGTTATCGGTATTTAGCGACTTTTAATCGCCGCTTTGTGATAATCTTTAAAACTAATTCGCAGGAGCGAAAATGAAAAATTTGATAAATTTAACCAGCGGCGACCGATTAAATTTGCGCGTCGAGGGCAAAATTTTAATCAGCGAGAGCGTCAAAAACGGCAAAACGAGGCAGACGCAAAAGGAGTTTGCTAGCACGGACGAGGCGCAAAAAGCCTGCGTGAAAAAGAAGTGGGAGAGCCTAAAAAAGGGCTACATCATGCAAAACGCGGATGCGAGGCCTGGCGAAACGGGCCCGCACGTTTACATCGGCGGCGGATACACGGGCGCGCTGGCGTTTGCGAGCTTTGAGGGCGAAAATTTCGTCTATAAATGCGGCGGCTACAAAGAAAACGGCTCGGTCGATTTTTTGACTAGGCTGGGCGCGGACGGCGCGATAAAAGGGGATATTATTTTGCCAAAGCCGCTTGCGTGGCATGCGCAGCGGGCGGGCGAAATTTTACTTTTGGATTTGGATCATTTTATTTTCAAATTTGATCCAAAAACGGGCGAGTTTGCCGACCTTTCCAAAGAGCTAAATTTTAAAAGAAATAGAGAATTTACGAGCCGCGTTTGTGCTGCGGGTGCAGCGGGCGAGACGGCGGCGTTTGCGATGTTCGGTCAAATTTTTACTTTGCGCGGCGGCGAGATTTCGCCTCTTGCCGAATACAAATCCGAAATGAAAAGTTACACGCCAATCTTGTGCGCCGCGCTCGACGGTGACGGCACGCGACTTGCGCTTTGCTGCAAGCAAAACGAGATCAAAATTTTAAACACGCTAAACGGCGAAATTTTAAACGAAATAAAGGGCGACTTCGGCATTTTTGATAAAATTTGCTTTTTAGCGGACGGCTCGATATTAGGCAAGGAGCGCTATACGGGCAAGCTAATTTGCCTTGACGCTAAAAGCGGCGAGCGACTTAATCCTGCATGGTTGCGGGACGAATGCGCCGAGGCGGACGAGCTTTGCATTAGCGAGGACGGTTCGAGGCTCGCGCTAATTAGCTACGACAAAGCCCGCATCATCGATCTAAAAAGCGGAAATTTGCGTCTTAGCTTTGAGCTCTCGCACGTCGTGAAGCGCTGCGAGGCGAAATTTGAGCGCGAAGGCGGCAAGGAATTTTTGGCCGTGCGCACCGACTACGGCTGCTTTAGCCTATATCGCATAAATTCGGTAAAACCTAACCTTTAGATATGCACTTTTTAGCTTATAAATCTCCTCTCGCCTTTTAAATTAATGCGCCCAATTCTGCACTGTTCCAACATAAAGCACAATAGTCTATATAAAATTTTAAATAACAATATTTTAATCGTGGCACATAAGTATGAAATGAGGATTTTATTTATATTCTCATTATCAAATGAACAGATGTAGCCAAAAAATAACAAATACTTAAATCACATTCTTCTAGACTATAATAATCTCGCTCCCATTTGGCATTGGCATTTCGGCGATATTTACGCTATTTTACAATCAGTCATTAATAAGAGCTAGAGGTGCGGAACACAATATGGCTACTAAAAAAAAGTAGATGAAAATTTATAAATTTAGGCTCAATTAAACTTAAGCAGATTCTCTCTTATCAGTTTCAACAGTTTCTGATATAAGTTTTCCTGTGTAGTTTTAGTATTATATCTAAATTCGCATTCCTTTAAATGAAGCAAGAAATTCTCTTTCTTAATACCTTTAAATTTAGCTAGTCTATGTTTAGCATAACCCCAGAAGTTTTCTATGCCGTTTATATGATTTTTACCGTTAGCAAATTCATTCTTTGAGTGTTTTATCCTGTAGTGTGCTTTGGCTCCCTAATCTACTAATCCGTCATAAGCTTTCCAGCAATCTGAATAGATAGTAGAGCTATCAAGCTCGCTATATTGAGATAATATAGGTATCAACTCACTAGCAGAGCAGTTTTTAACTATCTGGGTATAAACTTTGCCGTCTCTTTTAAGCATACCGAATACCAGTGTTTTATTTGCTGCTCCTCTACCTCTTTTTCCCCTTAGCCTTTTAGATCCAAAGTAGCTTTAATCTATTTCTATTTCGCCTGAAAACTTAGATATCTTCTCGCACTCTTTGGATATCAAAATTCTAATGCTTTTTAGAATTTTATTAATGGAAATTCTAGAAATTCCGGTTAAATTTGACATTTTAGTAGCCTCTATATCTTCTGCAAAATACTTGAGAATTTCTCTAAATTTCTTTTCTGAAATTCGGGAACGAACTATATATTTATTTTTCATCGACAAAATCATAGTTAAAAACTCCTTTGAAAGTTTTTAACTTATCTTGAGCCAAAATTAATTATGTAATAAACAGAAAATAAATAAAAAGTATAGTAGAGGACCTGCAAATATGCTTTGATCTTATATGAATAAAACTAGCTATCGGTTATCTATGTCCACAGATTGAACAATGGTATTAAAGACAATTTTATAATATATTAAAATATCTTTCATTTCTAATATACTAAAATTAGAGAAAATAAGGTAAAATAAAACATTTAGAAATTTATGAGATTTAGTTTCTTTGAATAGGCGAAGCAAGGATGGTGGTATGAATTTGGAAGACTTTTTATCTGTGGCTAAAAAAGATTACAATAGTATTTTTGGCAAAGTTGAACATTTAAATAGTATCAATGGAGTAGATGTGGATCTCAGATTTAAATTTATCCAATTTGATCCAAATGGGGATCCAAAAATTAATTTACTAATAAAAAAATTATTAAGTTATTTTACTCATTACTGTTTTTCTGCACAAAAGCGAAGAATAAACGAGTTGCCAACGGAACAAGAAAGAAATGAAATGTATCGTGAAGCTCAAAAGCTTTTTAGAAAATGGAAACAAGAAGAGATTACAGATAAAAATAAGCCTGCATCTGGAGAAATAGGAGAAATGATATTATGGTTTTTAATGGAAGCCGTATTGGAATCACCTCAAATGGTCGCAAAAATGGATCTAAAAACAAATAGACAGATGGAATCTTTTGGTTCTGATGGTATTCATATGAAGATAATTGATGATATTTTAAATATATTTTTTGGAGAAGCAAAACTCTATAAGGATGTTGGAGAAGCTATGGATAGTATTTTTGAAAGTATTGAAAAATTCCACAAAGATAAAATGTGGGAGCATGAATACAATATGGTGACTACTCATTTTAAATACCTAAAAGAAGGCGAAAAGCAAAAAGTTTTTGATTTTATAAGTGGCAAAATACAAAGCCAAGATATAAAAATAAATCATGCCTGTTTAGTTGGATATGATTGGAGTGAATACAAAAAGCTTGATGATCAAACCAGAAGACAAGAATTTATTGATACATTTAAAACTAAATACCAAGAAGATACCATTAGGCTGGCGAGATTAATACAGTCGCGGTTTGAGAAGTTTTCAAAAAAGCAATTTCATTTTGAGGTTTTCTTTTTGCCAGTTAAAAGCGTACAAGAATTAAGAGATAAATTTAACGAGGAGCTTTGAATGAATGATTTAATTGAAAAACTCATTAGGTATGATATTATAAATTATTTATCAGCTCTAAACATTAGACAGGATAATAGTTTGGAGCAATTTAGCGAAGAAGAAATTCTGCAGTTGTGTAAGTATGCTTCTTTGTTGGCATTATCTGATAAGAATGATGAACAAATGCTTTCATATGAAATTTCTACAAAACTATTTATTAATTTTTATGAAAAATATCCGGCTTTATATTCTATTGTTTTTAGTATTCTCTCGAGGTTGGGTAATTTTCCCAATAGGGATTTATTAAAAAAATATAAACCTTCTGAAGAATTTCAACCGCAAAGTCTCTTAATCGATCTAGAAAGAATGGCAAGAGAACAAGAAAATCAACTCATATTGCAAAATAACGAGCAAATTTTTTTAACAGACTTTCAAAAGCGATTTTTTGACGTATTGACTGATAGGCATTTCTTTAGTGTGTCTGCTCCAACATCTGCGGGCAAATCATTTATTTTTACTCTAGCAATAGTAAAAAGACTACTTAAAAATCCTAATGAGGTGATTGTTTTAATTGTTCCAACCAGAGCATTAATTAAAGAATTGAGTGAAAAAATAATAAAAAAATTAAAACATTATAATCTATTTGGAAAAGTTGATGTCAGAATTTTGCCTATTTTAGAAGATAAAACAAATGATAAAGGCAGAGTATATGTGCTTACTCAAGAAAGGTTGAGCACTTTATTGGAAGAAAATATAAAAATTAATACATGCTTTATAGATGAAGCGCAAGAAATACAGAATAATAGGGGTGTGGTGCTGCAAAATACAATTGAGCTTTTAATCAAAAGAAACCATGATATAAATTTATTTTTCGCTAGCCCATTAATTAAAAACCCTGAGTATTTTAATAAATTGTTCAAGCAAAAATTTGATAATGAGTATTTCATAGAAAATATATCACCCGTTGGACAAAATATTTTATTGTTAAGCGAAATCAAAAATAAAACAAACAGCGTATTTATTGAAAATATAGATTTTAACTCGCAAAGAAAAAATTTAGGCGAATTTAAATTAGATTTTAAATTTAGAAAAAATGAAAAAATAATTTCTCTTGCCGAACAAATCTGTAGAGAAGATGAACTTACATTGATATATTGTAATGATCCAAGTGAGGCTGAAAAAAGAGCTTTATCGCTAACGAAAAAAATAAACGATACTGATACTGATGATGATGAAATCGTTGGTTTAATAAATTTCATAAAAGAAGATATACATAAGGATTACTCAATAATTCAATGTCTTAAAAAAGGAATCGCCTACCATTATGGCTATATGCCATCTTCAATTAGGGCAGAGATTGAACGTCTTGCTAATATTGGGAAATTGAGGTTTGTATTTTGTACTAGTACTTTGTTACAGGGCGTCAATTTGCCTGCAAAAAATATTATAATATCACGCCCCAATAAAGGCAAAAACCAACCTATGAATCGAGCTGATTTTCTAAACTTAATTGGAAGGGCCGGGAGGCTTTTATATGAATTTCAAGGAAATATTTGGTGTATAGAGCCAAATCAGTGGGAGTTAAAAAGCTTTGAAGGTAATAAGCTCCAAGAAATAGAAGCTTATTTTGAAACTTCCTTATTAACAAAAACTGATGAAATTATAGAAATTGCCAAAGATCAGAATAATGATAGTAATGAAGTTGCTGTTTTTGGAAAATTTTATTTAGATTTTATTGTTAATGAACAAAATATTGATAAATTTAAAGAGTATAAAAATTATGAAAAAATTCAAAATTTATTTGATATTTCCAAACTAATTACACATCAATTGCCAGATAATATTATAAGAAAGCATTATTCAATCCATCCTACAAGATTACAAAAGATGTATGTGTATTTTAAGGAAAATAGTAGTAATGATTTAAATGAATTTATTCCTAAAAAAGCCTATCAAAAACATACAAATGATAATTTAAAATTAATTTTCAAGCTTATAGATTCAATGCTGTTCAACAAAGGGGATAAAAATAAACAATATGAACTTTTTAGTTTTATTGCCTCATCTTGGATACATGATAAGCCGATAAGTCAAATTATATTAGAAAGAAACAAATATACAAAAGAAAACATTAATTCTACTATAAGAGAAGTTCTTAAAATAATAGAAGAACAGATCAGGTATAAATATGTTATTGCGGCACATGCATATTTAGATATATTGAAACTAGTACTTTTAGAAAGAGATAAAGATTCTGATGTTGATTTGATTCCAAATTTACCATTATATCTAGAGTGCGGCACATCAGATAAAACTATCTTGAGTCTTATTTCGCTAGGATTATCTAGACTTACTAGTATTAAATTAAAAATGTCGAGGCAATTCTATTGTGACGAACCAACGGTTACTAATTGTTTTTATGCTCTTCAAAAAATTGATATCAAAAAGCTTAATATACCAGAAGTTTGCAAGCATGAAATTATGGGATTGATTTTGTGAAATAATTAAGTTAATAAAAAACAAAAACTATAATTATAGGCAAAGATATTTGTTTTGGAATTTTTAAATAGTTTAAAAAATTGTTATAAGATGGTAGGTCCAATCAAACAATCTAAAGTAAGTTGTAAAAAAATATCAATAAATTAAAAATTATAATTTTCTTGTCAAGTATGATAATTTTTATAATCTCTATCTTACTAGACAATAGGCTTATATAAATCACCATGCTTTAAATTAAAGGAATAACATAAAAATACAAATCTACTGCAAAAAAAGCTGACGTAAGCGATATAGTCTATCACGCAAACTATATAAAATTTCATAAGCAAACACTTAGATAGATGTTTTTTTGATTCGAAGACCAAGCTTTTTAGCGAGGACGGACGTTTTGTCGCGAGCGAGATTTGGGCAAAATTTAAAAAGTCATCTACCCTAGGCAACCTGCTGGGGATAGAAGTCAAAACGGTAGAGCCATAAAAGATATTCGTAACATTAACTTATCAAATTTACGAAGGCTCTCTATTTTTTGCCCACCAAAAGCTTTGAGCTGCCCAGCATCAGCCATTTGGCTTCGCGCGGACCCATAAAAAGCCCCTGCGTCGTATCTATAAGCTCGACTCGCTCGTAGCCCTGCTCCTTAAGTCGTGCGATGAAAGCATCCATGTCGCCGTAGTTTCCGCGCGAGAAAAGATCGTGGATCGCGAAGCTGCCGCCCTTTTTAAGCACGCGAAGCGTCTCTAAAAGCAGCGCCTGGCGGTCCTTGCGCATGATGTTGTGATAGACGTAGTTGCTTGCAACCGCATCGAAGCTGCCGTCCTCAAAGGGCAGCTTCGTGGCGTCGGCCTGCTCGAAGCTGGTGTTTTGCACACCTTCGGCGCGCGCGTTGGATTCGCACAGCTGCTTGTTAAAAGACGCGTACTCAAAGCCCCAGCGATCGACGCCTAGCACCGATGCGTGCGGGTTGCGCTTGGCGACGGCGATCGTTAGCGCGCCGCTGCCGCAGCCCACGTCTAGCCCGCGACCGCCCTCAGGCAGATCTACATATTTTGCCGTGCCCTCTACGATCGCGCGAGAGAGCTGACGCTTGCCGTCGTAATCAAACGCGCGGTACCACACGACGCAGTAGATCGTAAAGCCGACCAAAAACAGCGCCGCTGCGCCGAAAAGCCCCGCAAGAAACCACCTTAGCACGCCGCCGACTAGTGCGCCGCAAACGCCGAAAATCAAAAACAAAACTAACGCTACGCCCGCACCCGCGGCAAAGCTCGCGATCATGCCCTTAGGCACCCAGTTTTTATAGTCCGGTTTCATCTTCGCTCCTTTTATTAAATTTAATCCCGCAGCGGCAAAGCACGTCGCGGCGAAATTTTAAATTCCGCCCGTAAATTTTAAATTTCACAGCTCAAACCTCGCTTAAATTTAAACGCACGCTAATAGGCGTATTTAAACTCCACGTAGTAGTTGCGTCCGGGAGCCGGAGTATAGACATCTGCGCGTAAATTTTGGTTGTAATTATACTCTTCGTCAAAGACGTTTTTGACTCCGGCGCTTATCAAAAATCCGCTTGCGAAGCGGTACGCAGCGCCCAGATCCACGATCGTGCGCGAATCGATCCTGTCGTGGTTGGCGTCGTGCGATGATGAGAAATATTTAAAATCGCTCATCAGCGTTAAATTTCTAATCGGCTCATAATCGACGCCCAAAACGAACTTCGAGCGCTCCACTAGCGGAACCTGCTTGCCCTTATTCGCGCCGGATTGGATCTTGGCGTCCACGTATGAAAAGGTCTCGCTGAGCTTTAAATTTGAAAGCAGGTTTTGCTCCGCATACAGCTCCACGCCCTTGCGGCGCGTCTCGTCGATATTGATGAAATGCCAACCGCTATTAAAGCCGCTACCGAGTAGCTCGTTTACGATCTCGTTTTTCGTATCGGTCCAAAACAGCGTCGCGCTTACGTATTGCCCATAGATTAGATCCTTCATGCCGATCTCATAGGTTTTAAAGGTTTCGGATTTGAGGTTATTAAGTACGTAAGGGCCGTTGCGACCGAGCTTGTCGATGAGCTGATTAGGGCCTGGCGAGATATAGCCTCGCTCAAATTTAAAATAGACGTTGCCATCTTTGGAATAATTAAAATTCGGCGTGATCTCAAAAGCATAGTTGTTTTTATCGTCCGTTACGTGCGTGCTGTCCTGCGTCTGCGAGATTATACGCCCCATCCTACGCATCGTCGTAGAGACCTCGCGATCTACTTTGTATTCGGCGCGCTCAAAACGCCCGCCAGCACTAAGCGAAAACAGCTCCGTAAAGTCGTGCTTTTCTAAGGCATAAACCGAGTGGGTAAGTTTCTGCATATCAAAGATCGTAAGTTGTGAAAGGCTCATCATAGGATTTATTGCGGTATTAAAATCGATCCTGCGGAAGCCCTTATTTTTAAGATAATCATATCCCGCTATGAGCTCGTCGTTATCATAGGTAAATTTGCCCTTTAAATTCGCCCCCTCTTTGCGATCTTTCATCACAAAGCCCTTTTGCAAAATTCTAATATCTTGGTAATAAGGCTGTAAATTTGCTTCAAATCTATCGCCAAATTTTACCGCATAATCCAAGTCAAAATTTAGTCGCGTACTTTTGGTAAAGGTCCTCTCGCCTCCTTGTTGGCGACGATCCGCTTTAAGCTCGGCAAGCCCTAAACCCGGCACATCATGCGTCCTGGCGCGATAAAAGCTTGGATTAAAAGAGAGGCTTTGATCATCTGAAATTTTATAATTTAGTCCAAATGATGTATAGTAGCCTCGCTCTCTTTCGCCCTTGCGGTATCCATGCTGATCAAAGCCCTTTATTGCGGTCTTTAGAAATAGATTTTCGCTCACATTCCCGCCTGCGCCGAAATTTAGATCTTTATAATTATACGACGCGATCTTGGTAGAGACATTGGCGTATGGATATTTTGCGCCCTTTTTTGTGATGATATTTATCACGCCGCCGCTGGTGCCGCTGCCGTAAAGCACGCTACCGCCGCCGGGGATGATCTCCACGCGCTCGATATCTTCGATCGGAACGAGATCAATCGGGATGGTCGTAGGCGTCGTGTCGATCATATTGAGAGCGACTCCGTTAAGAAGGACCTTGACGGAGGTATTGGCTTTCGCACCTTGCCCGCGCAAATCAACCGATCTGCCGTTAAAGCTAACCCCCGGCGCCTTTTCTAAAATTTCGCGCAGATCGCGGTAACCGCGGTTTTCCATATCCTCCGCAGTGATAACGGAAACGTTGCGAACCTCGTTTTTAAGCGTGTCCTCAAAGCCCGTCGCTGTAACTACGATGGTTCCCAGCTTTGTGGTGTTCGCGCCGGAAGCGTTTTTAGAAGCTACGGAATTTACCGCCTCTGCGCTAGACGCGCTGATATTTGCGGACGTAGCGTTGTTTTCGGCTCCGTTTAGTTGTAAGGCGGCGCACAAACTTAGCGCGATTGCGGCATTTGAAAGATAAAATTTCTTAAACATCACTCTCCCCTATTCAAAATTAAAATTTTGCGAATGATTTGCAAATGCTATATTATAATTTCTCTTGATTAAATAATAATAAATTTCAAAGATTAAAGATAGATTTTTTAAAATTTTGGCGTAGATTGGATGAAATTTTGATCTTGAGCGTTTTACGTAGAGCGGTAAAATTTCGGTTTTAAATTTAGACTCTTTAGCGGTTTTTATTTCCTAAAGCGGCAAATTTGCAAAGCGGATCTAGCTGGAATTTTTAAAATTTAGTCAATCCCTAAAATCATACCCGTCTAAAATGCGACCAAAAGTATTAAACCTATCCTAGCGCTCATTTTTTATTCCTATAGGCTTTTTGAGATAGTTGCCATCATGCCGATACAACAGGAGCCGATTCTATCTAGCATTTTGCTGCTCCTTTTCGTTATGACTTGCTTTATTCATAACGTTTTGCGCCATACCGTCCGATCCTTAAATTTGGGCTTTATGGGAGATAAATTTTATTTTTGATCGCTCTAAATTTCTCATATAACAAACCTGCAATATTGTAAAATCAACGTATAACCTTCGCTATAAAATTTTACCCTATTTTTTCTATTGTAGATACTCATGCTTAGCAGATATTTGGCGAAATTTATGTAATCCTCCGTACTAGGGAAATAAAATGTAACGCTTTGGTAGAATGTTTTAAAATCCAGCTCAAATTTATACTTATCCATATCGTCCGCTATATAGCACTCCGCTTCGCCCATTTTGATAAATTCCTCTATATCTATGCATAGCTGAGCGCTATTTTTTGCAAATCGCACTCCGTCCACTGTATCATAAGGAAAAAGCTCTAGGTATGAGACCTTTCGATTATACGAGAATGTTAAAATGTTTTTTGCGAAATAATACATAGCCAAATTTGTAGTAAAACCCAATACCACAAGCTTTTTGTCTTCTAGAATTTTAATATCTAATTTATGATACTCATGCCCCATAAGTTCCTCATCGATAGTTAGAGGATCGTCTTTAATATAAATTTTATTCGGCAGCACTGATTTATTCTCCTTTTTTGCGCACTACTCCGTCATTCATAAAGCGCCGTTAAATATAATCCCATCGCTTCGATTGCGGGGTATAATAACTCTTTTTTATCCATATTGATGCTATTCGTGTTCATATTTTCTCCAATATAAGTTCCGCCGAGCCCTCCTCAAGCGAATTATACTCATCCAGATGTATATGCGAATGTTTCGGCGCGGAATCTTGCGCTAAAGTAAGCAAATGCCTAGCAAGAGATATAAGTCCGCTTTTATTTGCCCTTATAGTAACTTCGTTTCCTGGAGTATTGACGGAGATCGCGAAGTCCTTTTCCCATTGTAGCTGCAGTCCCTTTTCTGTGCAGTAATCTAATGTTTTTATAACATACTGTCCCATATAGCGCCGATACTCCTTTCTAAATTTAATCGGTTGCCGATAAAAATTCATCTCATTGATCGCTTAATCGATCTCATAGTATTTCGGGAAAAATTATATCTAAAATAAAAATGAAAGATGTTGGAATAACTAAATTTAAGGCAGGCGCTGTGCGCGAAAATGAAGTGGATTAAAATTTGAAAACAACTTAAGCAGGAATTAAAGAGAAGTAAAAAGAAGTGAGTGAAACTTAAAAGTAGCTTAAATGGTGGTCCCGATTGGACTCGAACCAACGACTTCCACCATGTCAAGGTGACACTCTACCAACTGAGTTACGGGGCCAAAAAGAAACGGCAGTATATCAAAAAAATCTCTCAATAGCAAGCAAATTTTAACTTTTCGTGAAATTCCGCCGAAATTCTATACAAGATTTCGCCACGACGTAAAATGCCGTCGAAATTTTGCGCAAAATTTCACCACCATGCCGAAGCTCCGCGCAAAATTCTATCCCGCAACTAAATTTCGCAATCCCACGCGGAATTTTATCACGCTTGCACGACGCTCGCGTGTTTCGCTCTACCTTATTCTGCTCCGCTTTGTTTTATCTAGTCGCTTTGCTTCACCCCGCCTCGTTTCATCTACTCGCCTTGCTTCGCCCTGTATTATTTCGCCCGCTTGCCTCGCTCCGCCTTGCGCCTGGCTAAGACGTCCAAATTTTTTCATTAAGCCTTAGAATTTTTACGATTTGCAACATCGCGTCCAGATCCGCCTTGATATCCTTTGCGATACGGGCATTGAGTATCGGCTGATCTAGACTCGGCTCGAAACTATCGGCGCCGCGAGCTATCGCGATGTAAATTTTATTTTGCTTGAAGCTCAGCGAGATGTTCGATTTCACGAGCTGTTTAAGAGATAAAATTTTCTCCATCAGCGCCGGCGTCAGAACATACATAACCGTCATTGCGTCGTTTGCATAGATCGTAAAATTTTGATTGAAGTACGCGTTATCTATCGGGATTTCGCGACCACCCAGTAGCTTGCGCCGCAACTCAGACGGCGGCAGTGTCGTATTCGAAAAAACAAAAACGTCGGAGCAGATTTTTTTATTAAAATTTGCCACAAAAAAGGGTCCTTCGAAAAATGTGACGTAATTATTTTTAAAAATAAATGGGATTCCCGTACCGATATCTTTTTCTAGCCTTATATCGCAAAACATAAAATCCACTCCGTCCAGGTTCGCACAAACCAGATCATCCGCGCGAAATCTATCAAATCCGTCAAATATCTCGCTTTGCCTTACCTCTTTTTCCTGAAAAAGCGCGCCCATTTTATACGAAAAGCCCAGGCTCTCGATATATGGCTTGAGATAAAGCTCTTTGTAGCGCATCAAAAATCGCTCGGTTTTACGCTCAAAAATCCACTCGTAAAATTCATCTCTCGTACTGATTATTGCTAAAATAGACATGATTAAAAAGAATAAACTTTCTATGCCGAGATCGAGTTTGGGAAAATCGCGAAAGATTATTATCAATGCGAGCGCAAGCATCGGACCGAAAACCGCAAACGCTACTAGATAACTTAAAATTTTCCAAAGCTTGCGACTTTTCTTAAGCCGTTTGCGCTGCTTTTCTAAATCTATGACGGTTTTAATATCCACGCTAAACCTCTATTTATTAAATTTAATGGCGCAACCTTGCGGCGCAGCGTAAATCTGCGCCCGATACGGCGCAATAGGCGCACGTTGTTTAGAGCCGCTAAATTTTATGGCTACTTGCGCGAGCCGCGCGCAGTGAAATTTGCCGCCAAGCTCAAATTGCAGCATAAATTCCGTGATTAAAAAACTTATTTCAGCAGTTCGTTTGCATACGCTCGTACGCTCGCATCCACCGCTACAAGCGCTTCCGCGTCCGTTACGCTAGGCGAGTTAAATTTCTCCGCGCACTTTAGCACCACGCGCGCAATGTCGGTGAAGCGGCACTGCTGCTGCAAAAACGCATTTACGCCCGCTTCGTTTGCGGCATTGATGACGACGCCGAGATCGGGGTTTGCTAACAGCGCGTCTTTGAGGGTAAAAATTTGAAATTTCATCTCGTCGATCGGCTTAAGCTCTATCGGTCGCAGGGCGCACAGATCCACGGGTGCAGTGATCTGCTCCCGTACGTCGCCGCTAAACATCGCGTGTGCGATGGCTAGGCGCATATCGGCTCTGCTAATATGCGCCGTCGTAGAGCCGTCTGCGAATTCGACCAGCGCGTGGATCTGCGAGGTGCGCTCAATGAGCGCATCGATCTCGCGCGTGCCGTAGAGCCAAAACGCCTCGATCACCTCAAAGAGCTTATTCGCCATCGTGGCGCTGTCGATCGTGATCTTTGCGCCCATCTTCCAGTTGGGGTGCTTGAGGGCGTTTTGCGGCGTGAGCGAACCCAGCTGCGTTAGCGGCACGTCGTAAAACGCGCCGCCGCTAGCTGTGATGATTAGGCGCGAAACGGGGATTTTGGCATTGCTAAGTAAAAATTTCAGTCCGAAATGCTCGCTGTCGATCGGGTAAATTTTATCCGTTTGCAGAAATTTCCCGCCGACGACGAGGCTTTCTTTGTTGGCTAGACAGAGCCTCTTTCCGAGCTCTTGGGTTTTTAGGCTGGGCATCATGCCAGCAAAGCCTACGAGAGCGTTTACCACGGTCGTGCTTTTGCACTCCGCAAGCATCTGTAAAATTCCATCCGCGCCGCAAAATACGCGCTCGTGATCTACCTCACTTTTTTGCTGCGCGTCCGCGATACAAACGAGCTTTGGATGAAATTTTGCGATCTGTTCGTTTAAAAGCTTGATATTGCGTCCGCAGCTAAGCGCTTCGATCATACTGCCGCTGCGAGCGGCTACGTCTAGGGTGTTTGTGCCGATAGAGCCCGTGGAGCCTAAAACTACCATGAATAGACTATCGCCATCGCAATCGCGCCGAACATATAGCCGTCGATGCGGTCTAAGATCCCGCCGTGTCCCGGAAAGAGCGCGCCGCTATCTTTAAGACCCACCGCGCGTTTTAGGTAGCTTTCAAACAGATCGCCGAACACGCCAAAAATTGCTATGATGATGGTTTTTCCTAAAATTTCAAGCGGCGGCATATTGGTAAAGATGCGCGCATAAATGAGGCTAACGATAAGCGCGAGTGCAAGACCACCTAGCACGCCTTCTACGGTTTTATTCGGCGAGCTGGCGCTTAGCGGAGTTTTGCCAAAAGCTCTTCCGATAAAATATGCGCCGCTATCGCTAGCTACGATAATAAAGATCAGCCAAACGAAGTGAAAAACTTCCCCGAAATCATCGTAAGCCGCCCACATAAAAAATATCGGCGCAACGGGATAGATAAAAGGAAGCGTGATCTTTAGGCTAGGGCCCTTGGTAAAGGCTACGACAGAGGCGACGCATAGGATCATTAGGATGCTAACTTTTAGCGCTGAGACGAAGGGCTCATCGGTCTGCGTAAATGGTAGCAGCGCAAAAAACGCGATCGCCAGCGCGAGCCACTTTTTGCTAGTTTCCTCCAGACCCCATAACTTGAGGCTTTCAAAAAACGCAAGCACGAGTATCAACGCAAATACGGCGAAATTTAGCCACCTAGCGTTTATGAGAATTAGAGCCAAAAATACGGCGAGTAAAATGCTTGCCGTGATTATTCTTTGCTTCATAGAATTTCCTTGGAATTTATTTTGAGCAATTATATCGCAAGCTCGCTTATTACGGCTTTAAAACGCCGATTGTTTTAAAATTTACGTAGTTTACGAAAGCGCCTTCGTTGATTTTGACATTTTGACGTTTGGTGTAATCGACGAGATATTTTCCGCTGCCGCTTGCACTGAAGCTCACGCAAATTTTAGCAGCGAATTCGACCACCTCTTCGCTTAGACTTTGCTTATTTGTCTTTACGATGACGTGTGCGCTTGGAATATCCTTAAGATGAAACCAATAGTCGGATTTGGAGCTATTTTTTAGTAAGAACCCATTGCCTTTTTCGTTTTTACCGACGCTGATTTTAAAATCCCCGAGATAAAAGCTCGCTACATATTCGCTATTTTTTTCCTTGCTTTTTTGCCTAGTTTGCGTGCGCTTGGGCATTAGAATTTCGATCTCGTGTGCATTCTGTGCGGCAAGAATAAGCGATTTTAAATTCTCATAAAACGTGAGTTTCTCCTTTAAATTTTGCTCTTCGACATGGATATTAGCAGCCTTTTGGCGCAGACGCTTTGCCTCGGAGTAAAGCTCGCCCAAAGCGGCGCTTGCAGGCTTTTGCAGTTTAAATTCTACCGCCTCGGCGTCTCCTTTTTGCAGCGTAAATTCTCGCGCGCTAGTTGGAATTTTATAGATATTTTCTTTTAGCAAGGCAGCTTTCGCACCTAAAAGCTCGGCGCTTCGCAGTAGTTCAGCGCTGCTTTGCAAAGAGCCTAAAGCTTCGCGCACCGAGTCTAGCTTTTTATTTAGCGCCGTGATTTTTGCAGATTTGAGCGAGTTTAAGCGATCCGCATTTAGCGCGTTAAATTCCGCGCGAAAAAATGCTCTAAAGTCCGAAATTTTTGGCACGGAGGCTTCTTTAATATTTGCAGGCGGTAGGTGGCGGAGTTTTCTTCCTACCTTGATCTGTCTAAATTCCGTTTCGAAGTGCCGCAGTGCCTCTAAAATCACATCGTTTTCATCGGTGATTATTACGTTGGTAAATCGCCCGGTAAATTCGAAGTAGATATTTGAGCTTTGGGTTTTGTAGCTTGCGTTTTGGCTTACGCTAAGGCATAGAATTCTATTATTTTCTGGCACGCTAACGGAAGTGATGCGCGATTTTACGAAGCGCTTGGCAAGTAACACGTCAAAGGGCGCCGCGTAAACCTTACCTTCGGTAAAAGTGTCATTTTCGTGGATATTGCAGCCCGATTTATTCATGTCGAAAAACAGCATCTCATTGCCGTCAAAGCAGACTTTAAAAAGGTTATCTCCTACGCGCTTAATGTGCGAAAGGAAGCGTTTGGCGCGTAGATAGTCGCAAATTTGAATTAAGTTTTGATACTTCATGCGCGTTAAAATTTCTCTTTGTGGATTTTGGCTAAATTTAACTTCTGCAGATCGTGCGGGCTCGGATGCTGTTGCAGCACGCCGAGGGCCAGTATCGCTTCTGCTTTGAAATTTGGCGGAAAGCCCAGCGCCTCGCGCAAAAACTCCTCGCAGCTGCGTCCGTCCGCGGCGGCGCGCAATCTTACCTGCACCCAGCAGCTACCGAGATTTAGCGCGCTTGCGGCAAGGTGCATGTAGCCTAGCGCTACCGAGCAGTCCTCGATCCAGACGTCCTGCTTCCGCTCATCTGCGATCACGACGATCGCGGCCGCAGCCTGTTTTAGCATATCTGCTCCGCTTTCGCGACATCCGCTTAGCCGCTCAAGCATCTGTTTGTCGCGCACGAGGATGAACTCCCACGGGCGGCGTGCATGCCCCGACGGCGCAAGCAGGCCCGCTTTTAAAATTTTATCCAGTGCCTCGTCCTCAAGCGGTCCCTGCGCGTACTTTCTTACGCTTCTGCGATTTGCAAAAATATCTAAAATTTCCATCGTCTCGCTCCTTGCGGCTTAATTATACATAAAATTGCAAAAATTTATGATTTTTTAGCTAAAATCGCGCAAATTTAACCGATACGAAGGAGATTTTATGAAGCAGACGATCACGGAGAAAATTTTTAGTGAGCACGTGGGCGAGGCGGTTTTTGCGGGACAGATCATCGAAAGCGCCATAGATATGGTCATCGGCAACGACATCACGACGCCGATTTCGATCAAGCAGTTTGAGCTTAGCGGCGCGAAAAAGCTCGCCAACCCGGACGGCTTTGCGATCGTGATGGATCACTATATCCCTACGAAGGATATTCTAAGCGCAAACCAAGCTAAAATTTCACGCGAGTTTGCTTACAAGCACGATTTGAAAAACTATTTCGACGAAAAAGATATGGGTATCGAGCACGCGCTGATGCCTGAAAAAGGGCTCGTAGTGCCCGGCGACGTCATCATCGGCGCGGACAGCCACACCTGTACTCACGGCGCACTCGGGGCATTTGCGACGGGTATGGGCAGTACCGATCTTGCTTTTGCGATGATAACGGGCAAAAATTGGTTCAAAGTACCTCCTACGATCAAAGTGATCTTTTGCGGCAAGCCCGCGCCGCACATCTACGGCAAGGATCTGATTTTAGAGGTGATCCGCCTCATCGGCGTGGACGGCGCGCGCTATAAGGCTTTGGAGTTCTGCGGCGACGCGCTGGAGCACCTGGATATGGATAGCAGATTTTCGCTTTGCAATATGGCGATCGAAGCGGGCGGCAAGAGCGGTATCGTCGCGGTCGATGAGATCACGAAGGAATTTTTGGCGGATAAAAGCTTGCGCGCTGAGCCGAAATTTCATTATTCCGACGAGGGCGCGAACTATGAGCAAATTTTAGAGATCAATGTGAGCAAGCTTGATCCGGTGATCGCGTATCCGTTCCTACCTAGCAACGGCAAGAGCGTGCGCGAGGCGGTGCGCGATGATATCGCCGTCGATCAGGTCTTTATCGGCAGCTGCACCAACGGCAGGCTCTCCGATCTGCGGATCGCCGCGCAAATTTTAAAAGGTCGCAAGGTCGCGCGCAAAACCCGCCTCATCATTACGCCTGCGACGCAAAAGATCGCTCTGGCCGCGCAAAAAGAGGGGCTGTGGGATATTTTCGTAGAAGCGGGTGCAGTCGTGAGCAACCCGACCTGCGGCGCGTGCTTGGGCGGATATATGGGGATTTTGGGCGTGGGCGAGCGCTGCGTAAGCACGACTAATCGAAATTTCGTCGGCCGCATGGGCGATAGAACGAGCGAAGTATATCTGGCAAACTCTGCCGTCGCCGCAGCTAGCGCCGTCGCAGGCAAGATCGCCGATCCGAGGGATTTGTAAATTTAGAAAGCCGCCTTTTATTTTTAATTCGCTTGCGTCATAAATTTTGAGGGATAAAATACAAAATTCGATAGCGTCGCAAAGCTTGGCGAGCATAACAAATAGTGAGGACGGCTGGCTTTGTTGTTGGAATTTTGCGGCGAAATTTCACCTCGTCATCTACAAAATTTCTCCATTATAAATTTCGCTTTTACCCACCGCGAGGCTTTGTTATTAAAGCCTTGCGGATTTTAAATGCCACCATCGGTGCAATCACGTAAATTTTGAAATTCTACTTGGCAGAGTTTTACTCTAACAAGTGCGCTAAAGAGTAAAATTTATGCTTAAAAATGCCAACGTGCAGAGTTTAAATTTAGGTTTCCGCTTCGCTCGGCTTGTTTGCGTAAATAAGTAAAATTTCAAATAAATATCCCATTGGCGCCTACTGATACGTATCAAGCGTTCGCTTAGGTTAAATTTTAAAATTTAGAGCCGAAAGCCTACGCGTGAATTTAACAAAACCGCTGTAAATTTTGCTCAAATTTACGGCGATATGTTTAAAATTTAAGGTGCCCTACGCCTCCAAAATCGCTCCGTTGCTAGCGTTCGTTACTAGCTTGCGGTACATTCGCAGCCAGCGATACGGCAGCGGTTTTTCAAGCGGCTTAAATTTAGCCCTGCGTTCGGCTATCTCGGCTTCGCTTAGGCGCACGTTGATCGCGTACGTATCCACGTCGATGTCGATTATATCGCCGTCCTCTAGCAGTCCGATCATGCCGCCCTCGGCCGCTTCGGGACTCACATGCCCGACGCTTAGCCCTCTAGTCGCACCGCTAAATCTGCCGTCCGTGATCAGCGCCACGTCAGCACCTAGGCCTCGCCCCATAATAAGCGACGTCGGGCTTAGCATCTCCTGCATGCCCGGGCCTCCGCGCGGCCCTTCGTAGCGGATTACGACTACGTCGCCCTTGTTTACCTTGCCGCTTGAGATCCCCTCTATCGCTTCGTCTTGGCTGTTAAAGCACACGGCCTTGCCGCTAAATTTACGCTCGCCGATGATGCCCGCGGTCTTGATGACGCAGCCCTGCTCGGCTAAATTTCCAAACAAAACCGCCAGCCCGCCGACCTGCGAGTAGGCATTTTCGACCTTGCGGATGACGGATTCGTCTTTTATGACGCTAGCGTCCACGCGCTCGCCCAGGCTTTCGCCGCTTATCGTTAGCGCATCTAGCCCCAGCAGCCCGTTATCGCGGCGCGAAATTTCATTTATCACGGCGCTTAGGCCGCCCGCGCGGTCGATGTCCTCCATATGCACGCTTGGCAGGCTCGGGCTGATTTTGGCGATGTGAGCGATCTTGCGGCTAATCTCGTTGAGCCCCGCGATCTGTAAATTTACCCCCGCTTCGCGCGCGATAGCTAGGATATGCAGCACGGTGTTGCTGCTGCCGCCCATCGCCATATCGACTACCAGGGCGTTTTGGATTGATTTTTCATTCACGATGTTGCGGATTTTGTATTTTTCATCGAGCGCTATCTCGCAAATTCGGCGTCCCGCCTGCCTGATGAGCTCCTCGCGCTCGGGCGTTAGCGCAGGCACGGTGCCGTTGCCTTTTAGCGCGATACCCATCGCTTCGCACAGCGTATTCATCGAGTTTGCCGTAAACATCCCCGAGCAGCTGCCTCCGCTCGGACAGGCGGCGCACTCGATCTCTTTTAGCTCCTCGGCGCTGATCTCTTTGGTTTCAAATTTACCAACCGCCTCAAACGCCGTAGACAGGTCGATCGGCTCGCCTTTTTTAGTGTAGCCCTTTTTCATCGGACCGCCGCTGACGAAAACCGTCGGCACGTTCACGCGAAGCGCGCCCATCACCATGCCTGGCACGATTTTATCGCAGTTTGGCATACAGACCAGAGCGTCCAGGGCGTGCGCATTCATCACCGTTTCGATCGAGTTTGCGATCAGCTCGCGGCTAGGCAGGCTGTAAAGCATCCCGCTATGCCCCATCGCGATGCCGTCGTCCACGCCGATACAGTTAAACTCAAACGGCACGCAGCCGTTTTTGCGGATCTCGTCTTTTAAAATTTCGGAGTATTTGTTGAGGAAAAAGTGCCCCGGAATGATCTCGATGAAGCTGTTTGCCACGCCGATGAAGGGCTTTTCAAAGTCCTCGTCCTTTAACCCTGTCGCTCTTAGCAAGCTTCTGTGTGGCGCACGCGTATAGCCTTTTTTGATGATGTCGCTTCTCATTTTGTGTCCTTGAATTGAAATTTTCTCCATTTTAGCATAAAATTTTACCGCTGTGGGCGTTTTAAATTTTAGCGCATTAAAATTTAAAGTGGGACTATTGAGCTTAATCAAACCGGATCACTCCTGTTTTTGATATAATTGCACATCGATTATCAAAATCTTGCCGTTTGGCAGGAATGAAAAGAGGAGAAGATGCAAAGAAGAAATTTCTTAAAACTAACGTCTGCGTTGGCGGCTAGCGGGCTTGCTAGCCCTCTTTTTGCAAAGGAAGCCTTCACTATCTACGGCGCGCCTGCGATGCCTAGCCTCATCATCGGCGTTGCGTGCATGCAGGGGCAGATCGGCAAAAAATACGACGCGAAGCTTGAGCTTTGGCGCGATCCCGATCAGCTGCGCGCGGGCGTGGCAAACGGCGAGTACAAGGTTATGATGAGTCCTAGTAACGTGGGGGTGAACCTCGTAAATCAGGGGCGCAAGATCGGCATGGTAAATATCCTCACCGAGGGGCTAAATTTCGTGATGAGCAAGGGCGAGAAGATAACGGAATTTGCGCAGCTGAAGGGCAAAAAGATCGTAATGCCTTTTAAAAACGACATGCTAGACATCATCGTGCGAGCCATAGCGAAAAAGCAGGGCATTAGCGGGCTAAATATCGACTACACCACCAGCCCCGCAGAGAGCGTGCAGCTGTTTTTGGCCAAGGACTACGACGTCGCGATCACGGTCGAGCCGCTAGCAAGTGCCATGATCTTAAAGAGCAAAGTATCGGGCATCGCCGTGCAGCAAGGGGCAAATTTAAGCGATATGTGGGCGCAGGCGTTTTCGGTAAAGCCCATAATCCCGCAAGCGGGCATCATCGCAGATACCGATTTTTACGCCGCGAAAAAGGCGGATTTTGAAATTTTAAACGCCGATTTGACAGACGCGCTTGCGTGGATAAAGGCAAACAAACAAAGCGCCGCGGCGATCGGGACGAATTTCTTCCCTGCGCCGCCGCCCGCGATATTTATGAGTATCGATACGTCGAATTTGTGCGTCAAAAAACCTAGCGAGATCAAGGACGAGCTTTTGAAATTTTATGAAATTTTGATGGAATTTAATCCCAAGCTCATCGGCGGCGCGATGCCTAAGGACGAGTTTTTTCTATGCTAAAAATCGATAAAATTCGCAAAGCTCAAAATCCCGCGTTTTACGTCATAGACTATCTGTGGGGCGGCTTTGCGAGCCTAGGGGCGGTGTGCTTTTTCATAGCCGTCTGGCAGGTGGCTAGCGAGGCTTACGGGCCGCTTATTCTGCCCGAACCCGCGGCTGTTTTTTCTAAGGCGTGCGAAATTTTAAAAAATTTCGCCGCAAATGATCTAGCCTTGTCGCTTAAGCGCGCGCTTGTGGGCACCTTCCTCGCGCTTTTTGCGGGGATTTGCAGCGGGCTTGCGGCAGGGTATTGTAAAAGCCTGCGAGCCTTTTTAAACCCGCTAATTACCGTGCTTCTTTCGACTCCGCCCATCGTCTGGATCGTGCTTGCGATATTTTGGTTTCATTTTGGCGATAAAAGCGTGCTTTTTACCGTTGTTATCGTCGTCGCGCCGATGACTTTTGCGTCCGCGGCGCAGGCGATGGCTAGCGTGAGCACCGAATACACCGAGCTTTTTGACAGCTACAAAAGCTCAATTTTAAAAAAACTGCGCTACCTCTACGCGCCGCACCTAATCGAGCGGCTGCTTCCCGCGATCTACGTCGCAGTCAGCAACGGCGCGAAAGTGCTTGTAATGGCGGAGCTTTTGGGCGCGAACGACGGCATCGGCGCAAAGATCGCCGAAGCGCGCGTAAATATCGATACGGTCGAGGTCATGGCGTATGTGTGCCTAGTCATAGCCTTTACGGCGCTTTTCGATTATCTCGTGACCAAGCCGCTTCAAATTTTACTGATGCCGTGGAGCAGATGATGCTAAAAATTTCAAATCTGCGCTACGAAATTCTGCGCGACGTTATAATTTCAGATTTTTCGCTGCAGCTGCGCGCGGGCGAAGTAAAGACGCTTTTTGGCCCCAGCGGCTGCGGCAAGACTTCGCTTTTGCGGCTGGTCTGCGGGCTGGAGGATAAAAAAAGTGGGCAGATCGAAAACGGCTTTAAAAAAATCAGCTTTTTGTTTCAAGAAAACCGCCTGCTGCCGAACCTCACGGCACTTAAAAATATCGAAATTTTTAGCCCCGCCGGCGTGAGCGAAATTTACGCCCTTGCCGCAAAGATCGGGCTAAGTCCGAGCGATCTGAACAAATTCCCGCGCGAGCTAAGCGGCGGCATGCAAAAGCGCACGGCTTTTTTGCGAACTATCCTTAGCGGCTGCGATCTGGCGCTGCTTGATGAGCCGTTTGTAGGTCTGGATCGCGATCTGCGCGGCGTGCTGATCGAAATTTTAGTCTCAAAGATCGAGCGCGAGGGGCTTGCCTGCCTTTTGGTGACCCACGACCGCTTCGAAGCCGCACGCCTAAGCCACGAGATCATCGAGCTTGAGCCCAAAGGGATGGGGCTTAGGCGCGTCGTGAGCCTAGATGAGCCGCTAAGTGCGCGCGACGATCGGTACGAAGAGCGCGTGGTAAACGAGCAGTTTAGGGGAGTGAGCTATTATGAGTAGAAATTTTATCTTGAGTGCGCGCAAGCAGGGAGATTCTGCACAAAATTTGAACTTACGTTGCGGCCCGGGCACAAGCAAGCGAAGCTTTGGCGCGTATCGCGATCCAGATGCGTGCAGATATAGGCTGCTGGGCGCTAGATGCGACGATCTAGGTGCATACAGGAATGAGCTCTTACGGGGCGGCAGATGTTGCGATGTCGGCGCGGGCAGACACAGGCTCTTGCGAGATGCTAAATGTTATGATTTCGTTGCTTGCATAGACAGGCTCTTTCGGGACATCGGACGCTGCGATCTTAGCATAAGCGGATATAGCCTTTCGCAGGATGCCTGGCGCCGCGGTTTTATTGCACCAAAATACGAGCTGTGTAGCCGTGTGAACTGCGATTATAGCGCGAGTGTTCTCTTGAGCGGCGCAGTGCGCTACGGCTTTGCTGCGCGAAATTCGGCGAAATTTAGCAGCGATACATACTGCGGCTCTAGCGTGAGCGCTTACTTACGGCGCGTTGGTACAAACCAAGATACCCGCTCACGCCGCGACTCCAGCGCGAATGTTCGCTTGCGACGCAGCCCTAACGCGAGCGATCCTTTGCAGCGCGTATCCGACCGCCCTGCTCGTACCGCCTGCCTGCATTGCAGATTTGGTGCGAACCCAGACTCTCGTCTGCGTTGTGGATTTGGCGCAGATTATTTTAAAAATTCAGGCGGAATTTCTACGCGAAATTTTAAAATTTCCGCTTCAAATTTTACGCGAAATTTCAAAAATCTAACTCGCAGCTTGGAAGCGGAACCCGTGCAAAGTTTCAAAATTTCCGCTTTAAATTTTATACAAAATTTTTGGAATTCCGCTCGCGGCAGGGAAGCCGAGCCTGCGCAAAGCTTCAAAGATCAAAACCTAGCGCAGGACTTCTCACAAAACGGCAAAAGCTACGATCAAAATTCCACTCAGAGTTTTTCGCAAAGCGGCAGAAGCGCCGAGCCAAATTCCAAACCGAGTTTCTCGCAGAACATTAAAAATTCCGAACGGAATTTCCCGCTAAGCTTCTTGCAAGGCATCAAAAATTCCGATCAAAGTCAAAATTCCAAACACGCCTCCGCGCAAAGCCATGCCGAGCCAAATTCTGTTCAGGACTTCTCGCAGAGCTCTAAAAATTCCGATCGGAATTTTAAGACCAATTCCATGCAAAATCAAGCAGAGCCCGTTTCGCCGCAGGAGCTCAAAAATTCCGAGCCATGCCCGGCGCAGCGGCAAGAGCTAGGCTTTTACGCGCCTAAATTTAAAGATGAGCGCGCGAGAAATTTTTTCTCCCATCCGATGCGCACGTTTATTCTATGCGCCTGCTTTTTTGCGGCGCTGGGCGCGCTTAGCTTTTTAGCACCCGATGCGCTGGCGATCGATTATGTGAGCGCTCATAAGTTTTACTTTCTGTTTTTGGCGCCTTCGTGCATCTACGCGGCGTTTTTGCTTACCGCGCTGCCCGATTGGACGAACTTCGAGGGCTCGCTAAAGCCCGTTTCGCTCGCCTTTGCCGCCTGCCTGATCGCGGCTTTTATCGCGAGCTTTTTAAATTTACGGCTTGCGGCGGCGATTGTGGCGCTGTTTTGGGCGATATTTTTCATCTTTGCGGCACGGCTTTTGTGGCTGGATAAAAACTCGAATAATTTTAGCATCCTGGCGGTCCTTGCGGCGTTTTGCGCCTGCTCTGCGGCCTACGGCGCGAGCGGGGATGAGAAGTTTTTGCTCAGCTTCGTGCATATCAACGCCGCGGCAATCGCCGTCGTAAGCTACCGCATAAGCGTCGTCATCGGCAACGAAGCGCTAAAAGAGGGCGGGCTGAAGGACGCCGTTTTTATTCCAAATTTTATCTACAAAAATTTAGCCGCTTTCCTCGCCTTCGCTTTGGCGCTCGCGACGCCATTTTTAAGCGAGGCGACGTGCGGATTTATCGCGCTTGGCATCGGATTTTTGTTTTTGGCGAAACTTCGCGAGCTGCACTACGTCGAAATTCTAAGCCGCCACTATATGGCGTTTTACTACGCGTTGCAGGCTGCGTGCGCGGCGGGCTATGCGTGGCTGGGCTGGGAGCTGATCCGCGGGGGATACGCTGCCGCGCCGCTGCACGTCATCGCGATCTGCTATATGTATGGAGCGATACTTTTTGTGGGAATGATCGCCGGACAGCGCCACAGCGGAATTTCACCGCTAAATTTTCCGCGCCTAAGCCGCGCGGCGCTCGTTTTAGCTCTACTCGCGGGGGTTTTAAGAGCCGTTTTTGCTGGCGAGAGCTTTATTTTATACGTGATGATCCCCTCGGCGCTTTTCATAGCCGCGGTCGCGCTATATCTGATAAATTTCATCCCGATCTTTCTGAAAAATCCTTTCAGCGCGGATCCGGATTGATGCTCATCAAAGCGGGCTTGCTAAATTTTAGCTACAATCGATCAAATTTCATTTCAAGGAGAACTTATGCAACACATCAAAAATATCGACGCCGCTAAGGCCGTAGAGCTTGCTTCGCTAGTCGAAGTATCCCCTCATAAGGTGATTTCGCGCACCCTCGCGCAAAATCCTGCGCTGAATATGACGCTTTTCGCCTTCGACGGCGGCGAGGAGATCAGCTCGCACAAATCCGACGGCGACGCGTTCGTTTACGTGCTTGAGGGGGAGGGCGATTTCACGATCGACGGGCAGAAACACCGCGTAAAAGCTGGGCAAAGCATCGTAATGCCTGCGGGCTTACCGCACGCGATCTTCGCTCCGGTACCGTTTAAATGGTTTTTAGTGGTGGTTTTTTAGCCTCTGAGTTTAAGAGCGGGCTTAAATTTTAAAATTTAGCCCGCCCGCCGCTTCATAAAATTTTATCCGAAATTCCATTCCCAGGGCTATTCTGTTTATTTCCGTCCACTCCCGCTCGCCCTCGCAAAATTTTAAAATTCCAAAACGTTTAAATTTTATTTTCACCGCGCCCAAAAATTTCGTCTGTTTTGCAAACCGTGCGGGAGCTGAAAATAACGCACCGCGTTTGCGCGCCGTGCCGAGCCCGAAATCGCACGCTTGAGCTCGCATCGCAAGTCAAATCCATAGCTCGCGCATTAAATTTCAAAGCCGCGCCGAGCGTGCAATACATATCGGGCGAGTAGAGCAGATGGACGCTGTAGTAGGGCGAACCCGCCGAGTGCGCAATGTGCACTAAGCTAACAGATCGAGCGCTAAATTTAAAGGCCGTGTCCGGAGCGAAATACACGCCAAGCCGGCTTAAATTTTAAAATTTAGCTCTCGCTCGGGGTTAGCTCCTTGATGATGAGCTCGGGCGTGATCGTGCCGCGGAAGTTGTTTTTGCTAATCGTAAAGATCGCGTCCACTCGCTCGCCGGCGCGCGGCAAAAAGTCGTAGTTGAAAAACAGCGCCTCGGCGCTGCCGCCGTTTTTATCAAGCGCCATTTTGATATGCTTGCCCTCCTTGCCGATCTCTCTGATATTGCGGGCGCGCGCACCTTTGATACAAAAGAGCGGGCGCGGATTTTTCTGCCCGTACGGCTCGTAAAATTCTAAAATTTCAAGCAGCTCGAAGTCTATCTGCGACGCGTCCAGCTCGCCCAGCAGATCGTCTTGCGCGCTAAAATCGCTCAGATCCTTGGGCGTAATGCGCTCATTTACGCGGCGCTTAAACTCCTGAAGTAGCGCAGGATCGATCCCCACGCCCGCAGCGCCCTTGTGCCCGCCGAAAGTCGTTAAAATTTCGCTTTGCGAGGAGATCAGCTCTAAAATGTCGAATTTACCGATGCTGCGCGCGCTTCCTTTGGCGCGCGAGTCGCTTACGCTAAAGACGATCGCGGGCTTTTTGTAGGTCTTGCTTAGGCGGCTTGCGACGATGCCGATGATCCCTTCGTGCCACTGCGGACCCCACACGACGATGACGTTGTCGCTGGGATCGACGCTTTTTACGATCTCGTCGTAGAGGCTTTTCTCCTCCTCTTTGCGCGAGTTGTTGATCGAATTTATCGTCTCTAAGTAGTGGTTTGCCTCTCTGATATTTTTGGCGCATAAAAAGTTATACGACATCGTCGCATCGTCCATCCGCCCCGTGCAGTTGATAAGCGGCGCGATCGTGTAGCTGATATCGTCAAATTCGAAATGTTTTTTGAAATAATGCTCCTTAATCGCCTTGAAGCAGGCGCGGTTCGAGCTATTTAGCCGCTTGATGCCGAAGCGCAAAAGTGCGCGGTTCATATCGCGCAGCTCCATCATATCGGCGATTATGGCGATGATGAGGATATCCATCGAGCTTGCCATATCGTAGTTCACGCCGAGGGTTTCTTTTAGCGCGCCCACGAGATACCACGCTACCTGCGCGCCGCAAATTTCGATATTTGGGAAGGTGCAGTCAGGCTGCTTCGGATTGATTATCGCGTAAGCTCTAGGCAGCACGGGCGGAGGCATGTGATGATCGGTGATGATAAGATCGATCCCCTTTTGCGCGCAAATTTCGGCGGCTTCCGTCGCGGAGGTGCCGTTATCTACGGTGATGATGAGATCCACATCCTCAAGCTCGCCTATGATCTCACTGTTTAGCCCATATCCGTCGGTAAAGCGGTTTGGTATCTTAATGACGTAATCCGCGCCTATTTGATTGAAAAAATCGCTCATTATGACGGTGCTTACGATACCGTCGACGTCGTAATCGCCGACTACGGCTATGCGCTGGTTTTCTTCGATGGCAGTTTTTATGCGCAAAGCCGCCTTATAGGTATCTTTCAGATCGCAGGGTAAGGGAATTTCAGAAATTTTAGTATGCCGATCGTTCGCAAATCTCGATTTTAGAATTTCCCTTATCTCATTTTTACCTAGCATTTTTTATAGATGCTTCGATAAAGCCCAAAATAGCGGGATTTGGGCGCACTAAACGGCTGGTAAATTCCGGGTGAAACTGCACGCCCAGAAAAAACGGATGGTTTTTTAGCTCGACCGCTTCGATAAGCCCGTCGCTCTCGCCGCAGACGATAAGACCGTGCTTTTCAAACTCGGCGCGGTACTTCGGATTGGCTTCGTAGCGGTGGCGGTGGCGCTCGCGGATGGTCTTTTGCTCGCCGTAAATTTTACCCAAAAGCGAGCCTTTTTTGACGTCGCAGTCATAGCCGCCCAGCCGCATAGTGCCGCCCATAGGGGATTTGTGCGTGCGGATCTGCTTTTTGCCGCTTGCGTCGATAAAGCTATCGATGAGGTAAATCACCGGATCTTCGGTCTGCGGGTCAAATTCCGCAGAGTTGGCGTTTTTTAGTTTTAAGACGTTGCGCGCAAACTCCACCATCGCAAGCTGCATCCCTAGGCAAATTCCCAAAAACGGCACCTTGCGCACCCGCGCGTAGTTTATGGCTAAAATTTTACCCTCTACCCCGCGCGAGCCGAAGCCGCCCGCGACCAAAATTCCGTTTACGTCGCGAAAAATTTCATCCACATTGCTTGCTTCAATTTTTTCGCTGTCGACCCATTTTAAGCTTATCCGCGTATCAAGCGTCGCACCCGCGTGGATGATCCCCTCGGTGAGGGATTTGTAGCTTTCTTTCAGATCGATATATTTGCCGACGAAGGCGATCGTAGTTTCGTTCGTAGGCACGATGACGCGCTTAACGAGGCTGTCCCAGTTGCTCATATCGACTTCAAGCTTATTTAAGCTTAGAGTCTCCGCGATCGGCGTTAAAATATCCTGCTTCAAAAACGCAAGCGGGATCTGATAGATGCTCGCGCTATCGGGGCTTTCAATGACGCAGTTTTTATCCACGCCGCAGCTTAGCGCGATCTTATCTTTAAGCGCGCGATTTAGCGGCATTTCGGAGCGGCAGATTATCATATCGGGGCTAATACCGATGCGGCGCAGCTCGCCTACGCTATGCTGCGTGGGCTTTGTTTTGAGCTCGCCCGCGACCTTTATAAAAGGCACGAGCGTGAGGTGGATATTCATCGTATTTACCCTACCAAGCTCCACTCTCATCGCGCGGATCGCCTCTAAAAACGGTAGCCCCTCGATGTCGCCTACGGTACCTCCGATCTCGACGATCAGCACGTCGTTGCCCTCGCCTGCCTTTTTTATACGGCGCACGATCTCGCCTACGATGTGAGGGATCACCTGGATCGTCTTACCTAGATAATCGCCTCTGCGCTCCTTTTCGATGACGGAGCTGTAAACTTTGCCCGTGGTGAAGTTGTTGTCTTGGCTTAAATTTTCATCCAAGAACCGCTCATAATGCCCCAAATCCAGATCGGTCTCCGCGCCGTCGTCAGTGACAAAAACCTCTCCGTGCTCCAGCGGGCTCATGGTGCCCGGATCGACGTTGATATAAGGATCCGCCTTTAGTATGCGCACTTTAAGCCCAGCGTGCTTTAAAAGCGTCGCGATCGACGCCGCCGCAATGCCCTTACCCAGCGAGCTCAGCACTCCGCCGGTGACGAAAATATATTTCGTTTGTTTTGCCATAAGTTTTCCTAAATTTTGATATTAATGCCGCGATTATAACTTCTTTTAGGTTAAAGCACACTAAGCTAGAATTTGAAAATTTTAGAAATTTACGGCACAATACGCACCCAAATAAATTTTAAATTTAAAGGAGAGATGATGAAAAAGATCATCGCGGCTTTAGTGGTCATCGTAGCGCTTATAGTGGGCGTTTTTGTAGCGACAAAGGACGCTAAAACGGGCGTAGCTAAAAGTGTAAACGATAGCATAACCAAAACGGTTGACGGTGCGGTTGGCAAGAGTGCCAGCGCCGCGATTGAGCAGCAGATTGCGGAATTTATCGCTAGAAACGAAATTTTCGAGACTAAAAGCGCTAAATTTTATCCGGGAGATAGCAACTCAAGCGGCTTTATCGAAGGCGTAGTAAAAAAAGAGAAACTACAAAAAAGCCTTGCCGAGGGCTTTAGCAAGTTAAAGGAAAAAGCAGGCGCGCAAGATAGCAACGATACGGACGAGCCGGATCCTGCTAAAATTTTCCCGGAAGATTTTGCTTTTCGCTATGACTACACTATCAAGCATAGCGTAAAAAACGCTGCGGATGGATTTGAGAGCGACGGAATTTTAACGATTAAGACGCCATATTACGCGGAGCCTTGCAAGAAGCTGTTTAAGACTGACGCGCCGCTTAGCACGCATCTAAACTACGGGCCTACAGAGGTTAAATTTAGCGCAAAGCTAGCCGATATAAATGTGCTCGAAGATGGCGGAATAGGACGTCTTGCAGGCCTTAGTCTAAATGGCACGAGCGATATGAGCGGTAAAACGATAAAAGCCTTGGGCTTTAAAATCGGTGAAATTTTTATAGACGACGGCAAGGATTCGGGTCTTGATGTGAAGGATCTTATCTACGAGGCAAACTTTAAAAATGGCATCCAAGATCTAGACGATAATATAACTAAGCTCTTTTTGAATGACATAGATTTTGCAGGCAGCACAAAAGAGCTCGTCGTAACTGTAGATAAGCAGCGCTTCGTCGTAGTTACGGATATGAGCACAGAAGGTAGCTACCGCATAAAAGATGGAATTTTAAATTTCAACGAAAGCGATAAAGCCCAAAGCCTAAAAATCGCCGATGTGCTAGTGCGAAACATCCATTTAGGTGTCGATACCAGCTTTAGCGCCGCACTTTTCGAAAAATATCTGTCTGTTATCTCAAATCCGCAAGAAGGCGAAAAATTAGCGGAAAATAAAGAGCTTTTTATGAAGCTGCTAAAAGATGATATGAAAATCAACGTGAATGATTTTTCGTTTGAAAATAGCCTCGGTAAGAAATTTACTTTTAACGCAAGCGCGCTAGTAGGCGGCTACATCGACGAGACGCAGCTTTTTAAGCGCATGAGCTTGGACGGCAAAGCTACGATAAATACAACCATCACGGACTTCTTATCGCCTTATGACAGCCTGCGCGATTTTGCGCCGATGGCGGAAGTTTACGGCTCGCAGTTTCTTAAGCCTGACGGAGATGGAGTTAAGATGGAGTTTAGCTTCGATAAGGCAAGCAACTCTATGATCTTAAACGGAAAGCCTATCCCGCTACCGCACAATTAAATTTTTAAGCTTTGCGGGCAAATTTTAAACCTGTTCGCAAAGCTCTTTTTATTTCTTACTTTTTCGAAGCAGAATTTCGCAAAGCTCCGCTCAAATTTTTCCCTGTAAAATTCCGCGGCGCCACCATAAAATTTCGCTAGAATTTTACCGCATCGTTTCCGCCCGCCCAGCTAAATTTTGATTCTACAATCGAAAAATTTTATCCTTTAATGACAGATAGGCTTAAGCAATTTTGGCTATAATGCGCGCTTTTGCAGCGCAGCTAGCGTAAATTTAAAAGACGGCGGATTTGAGGCATTTATTATGCCGCCTCTTTTGACGACGTATTTTATATTGGGAAACTAACGCTAAATTTGCATTTTTAAATTTCAAGGAACGATATGAAAGTAATCAAACGTAACGGCAGAACCGAGGAACTTGACGTAAGTAAGATCAAAAAATACACGAGCGAGGCAGTGGAGGGGCTGGAAAACGTAAGCCTTAGCGAGCTTGAGGTGGACGCAAAGATCCAGTTTCGCGATATGATCACCACGGAGGAGATCCAACAAACCCTCATTAAAACCGCGGTCGAGAAGATCGACGTGGACCGCCCGAACTGGACCTTCGTCGCCGCGCGGCTATTTTTATACGATCTGTATCACAAAGTAACGGGCTTTAGCGGCTACAACAGCCTGCAAGATTACTTCGCTCGCGGCGAGGCGGCGGGCCGTATAATGCTCGGCTTAAAGGAAAAATACGATCTAGAGGATCTAAATTCTTATTTGCAGCCGCAGCGCGATTTGCAGTTTAATTATCTCGGCATCAAGACGCTTTACGATCGCTACCTCATCAAGGATAAAAGCGGCGCGCCGATCGAGCTTCCGCAGCAGATGTTTATGGCGATCGCGATGTTCCTTGCGCAAAACGAGCTTGACTGCCAGAGCTGGGCGAAGAAATTTTACGATCTCATATCTAAATTTGAAGTCATGCTGGCTACTCCTACGCTTTCAAACGCCCGCACGACTCGACATCAGCTAAGTAGCTGCTATGTAGGCTCCACTCCCGATAATATCGAAGGAATTTTCGATAGCTACAAAGAGATGGCGCTTCTGAGCAAATTCGGCGGCGGCATCGGCTGGGACTGGTGCAAGGTGCGCGCGATGGGCGGCAGCATCGACGGGCATAAAAACGCCGCGGGCGGCATCATCCCGTTTTTAAAGATCACGAACGACATCGCCGTCGCCGTCGATCAGCTGGGTACGCGCAAGGGCGCTATCGCCGTGTATATCGAGCCGTGGCATATGGACGTGAGCGACTTCCTCGATCTGCGCAAAAACTCAGGCGAGGAGAGGCGCCGCGCGCATGAAATTTTCCCCGCGCTGTGGATAAACGATCTGTTTATGAAAAGACTTCAAAGCGGCGGCAAATGGACGCTCTTCGATCCCGCAGAAGTAAGCGATCTGAGCGATCTATATGGCGCGGAATTTGAAGCGCGCTACGAGCAGTACGAGGCCGACGATAAAATTTCAAAATCTACGATCCTGGCAAAGGAGCTTTGGAAGAAAATTTTAACGAGCTATTTTGAGACTGGAATGCCCTTTTTATGCTTCAAAGATAACGCCAACCGCATCAATCCAAACGCGCATCAAGGTTTAATCAGAAGCTCAAATTTATGCACGGAGATCTTTCAAAACACGGCGCCGAACCACTACAAAATCAAAGTCGTTTTCGCTGACGGCAGCGAGAGGCTGTTTGAGGAAAACGAAGATGTAAGAACCGACGCGGGCATCGTAAAAAAGGCGAAAAAGATCACCGCGCTAGACACGCTGGGCGGAAAAGAAATTTTTATCGTAGAAAAGGGCTGCAGCGAGGGCGCGACGGCGGTTTGTAACCTCGCAAGCGTAAATTTAAGCAAAATCAACAGCCGCGAGGAGATAGCTCGCGTGATGCCGATCGCCGTGAGGATGCTCGATAACGTCATCGATCTAAATTTTTACCCGCACGCCAAGGTCAAACACACCAATCTAAAAACCCGCGCGATAGGGCTCGGCGTAATGGGCGAGGCGCAGATGCTGGCCGAGCGCGGCGTGAAGTGGGGCAGCTACGAGCACTTCGAGCTGATCGATAGGGTAATGGAAAACGTGAGTTTCAACGCGATCAAGGCAAGTTCAAATTTAGCCGTAGAAAAGGGCAGGTACCCTGATTTTGCGGGATCGAAGTGGAGCGAAGGAATTTTTCCGATCGATTTGGCGAACGAAAACGCCAAAGCGCTCGTTAAGCGCGGCGGGCTTTTTGAGCAGAGCAGCTGCGACTGGGACGGACTGCGCGAGAAAGTAAAGCGCGACGGCATGCGAAACGGCTACCTGATGGCGATCGCGCCGACATCGAGCATCAGCATACTCGTAGGCACCACGCAGACGATCGAGCCGGTATATAAGCGCAAGTGGTTCGAGCACAACCTAAGCGGCATGATCCCGGTCGTCGTGCCGAATTTAAGCCCGGAAACGTGGCAGGCGTACGTGCCTGCGTACGAGCTCGATCAGCGCCTGCTCGTAAAGGCGGGCGCCATCCGCCAAAAATGGATCGATCAAGGCCAGAGCCTAAATATCTTCATGAGCCTAGATAAGGCAAGCGGCGGCTATCTGAGCGAAATTTACACGCTCGCATGGCAGCTAGGGCTAAAATCGACCTACTATCTACGCTCCGAAAGCCCCGATAGCGAGAAACTAAACAACGTCGCGGACCGCTCGATCGAGTGCGAAGGGTGTCAGTAAAAATTTATTCGCCGCGCTAGAAAATTTATGCTCGCAACTAGATGGCGAAAACGGCGTGAAAGAGTATTTTAAAAAGCAAATTTGACGGCAAATTTAAGCCCTCGTTTCGCCGTCAAATTTAAGCGCAACGGCTTGACTTTTGGCATTAAATTTGACGCCAAATTTAACCCTGCGCCGCATCAAATTTGATCGCACGCGTCAAAGTAAATTTATCAAAAAGGCAAAATATGAAAATAGCCGTAAACGGTGCAAGCGGATTTATCGGCGGCGAGCTTTGCAGATTTTTTAGAGCCCAGGGGCACGAGATAGTAGCTATCCCAAGGGCCGCCTACGCCGACAAAGACGCGCTCAAAAACCTCATCAAAGGCTGCGACGCGGTTATAAATTTAGCCGGCGCCTCTATCGCGGCCAGATGGAGCGAGGCCTATAAGAAGCGTCTTCGCACAAGCAGGATAGAGACGACGCGCACGCTAGTTTGCGCTATAAACGAGCTAGAAAATCCGCCATTTTTCATCAGTGCTTCAGCCGTCGGGATATATGAAAACGGGCTTGGTCACGACGAGAGCTCGGTCAAATTTGACCGCGGATTTTTGGGCGAGCTGGCATGCGAGTGGGAGAGCGAGGCCGCTAAAGCGCGGACGCAAACGGCGATATTTCGCTTAGGCGTGGTGCTGGGACGAGGCGGCGCGCTAGCTAAGATGCTGCCCGCATTTAGGCTCGGTCTTGGCGGTAAGATCGCCAGCGGCGAGCAAGCGTTTTGCTGGATTTGCGTAACGGATTTGATGGAGGCGTTTAAATTTGTCTTACAAAACCGTCAAAGCGGCGTTTTTAATCTCGTTTCGCCGACTCCTAGCACAAACGGCGAATTTACTAAAATTTTAGGCGAGGTTTTGGGGCGACCGACGTTTTTTAAAGTACCTAAATTTGCGTTAAATTTGATGCTGGGCGAGGGGTCAAGCGTACTGCTTGAAGGCACAAAGGTTTATCCGCAGGCCTTGATAAAAAGCGGATTTAGCTTTAAATTTAGCGATCTAAAAACGGCGCTTGAGGATATTTTGGGATAAAAAGTTTTAAAGTAGAGCAAACGACCTGAATGACTTTCAAGAGCAAGCGGCGCACTACATAAATCCCGGCGTAGCGATCGATTCGGGAAATTTACCGCAAAAGATCAAGCCAAACTGCGCGTTTAAATTTAATTTTGGCGGCGGTATTTTATCGTTTTTATAAAGTCGTGCCGCATCGTCGTTCAAAATACACACAAGTTTACCCTCTATGCCCTCAAAAGTTCGGTCGAGAAAGCGCTTTCATCTATCCCTCGCCCGATGAAGACCAAAAAATTATCGCAGCGTTTGCGGTCGCTAAAAGGCGTTATCTCAAATTTACCGTTTACGAACTGCACGACGTATTGAGCCTCATCATCTTCGAAGCTCGCAAGCCCTTTGATGCGGTAAAAATTTTCCGGTATATCGCTCATAAATTTGATGAAATTTTGCCTATCGATGCCCTCAGGAAGGTCCTTTTTAAACGAGACTATCCCTTCGTCTTCGTGCGTCGCGTGCATTTTGCCCTCGAGTAGGACGGACGCCATATACGAGGTATCACTCTGACGGTAGAGCAGGTAGTTTGGATTTAGCTCGGCGCCCACCGTCTCGAATATCTCGGCGCAGCGGTTGTTTTGAATCAAAATTTGCCGTATCTGCTCCTTCTGCTCGAGCGAGATCAGATCGATTTTATTGAGCACTATGACGTCGGCGGCCTTGATCTGCTCGAGCATTATTTTTGATCTGCCCCGCTCTTTTAAAAAATTCGCCCCATCGACGACGGTGACGATAGCGCATAGATTGACCGCGTCTTTGATCTCGTTTAGCTCGCTTAAGATATTGAAAGGATTGGCGACGCCCGTGGTTTCAAGCACGATGCTGTCGGGCTTTTTGGGCTTAAGCTGCGAGATCGCGAGCTTGATCTGCCCCGCCATGGAGCAGCAAACGCACCCCTCGTCAATCTCTACGAGCGCGTATTTGGCGTCCAGCAGCGCGCCGTCAAGGCCTATTTTGCCGATCTCGTTTTGAATGATGCCGGTAAATCTATTTTGCGCCGTTTCATGCTCGATGAAATTTTGGATAAATTTCGTCTTGCCCGAGCCTAGATAACCGGTGATGATGAAAAAATTCGGCCGCTCGCCGCCTTGCATAAAAATTTGCTTTTTACCCTCCTTGGCTAAACGCAACAAAAATTTAAACAAAGCTGCCGAGCCGGACAGCTTCTTAAAAGATCTATCGTCAAATTTAATGCGCCCGTCACCCGCGTCCTCGCCGTAGATTGAATTTACAAAAATTTCGCCGCAGAGCGGATCTGCTTTGCTTTTTAAATTTCGATCTTTGTCGTAGATCACGGCGCGAGCCGCTTTTTTGTAAATTTCAAAGCTTTCGTAGCGCGGCTCGTAAATTTTACAAAGCGCAATATGCAAAAAGTTCATAAACGCAAGCGACACCCTAAAGCAGGGGAAATTTTTATCGAGCCCCTCTTTTGCTATGATCTGTTTGCCCTCTACGCGCACGCCGTCCTTTGCGTACGATCTATCTCTGAGCTTTGTTTTAAAAGATAGCTCTATGCCCCGCTCTTGCGGCTTTAAATAGATCGTAGCGACGCAGAAATTATTTAAAAGCTCCTCGCGCGCGGAGAAATTTCGCACTTTTGTTAAAAAATCCGGCTCTCCGGCCAAAACGGCTTCAAAAAGCGAGACGCTACCGAGCAGTTCGTCGTTTGCGGAGGGGAAATAATAAAGCTCAAATACGCCCGCATCCTCTTTCACCTCTCGTAAAACGATACCGTAAATTCCGCTGTAAAAGCCAAATTTGATGCTCCAGCATTCATTAAAATAGTTCCCCTTATACATCCCCTGATACCTGCTTGAGGATTTTACGTCGCTATCGTAAAGAGACTTCATCAATATACATCTCATAAGCGACCTGTAATCCTCAAACGAGTATTTAAATTTCAAAGGGAAAATATCTTGAAATTCCATGCTTCTATCCAAATTTAACCTTATCGCCGTTACCGAGATAATCGGACGTTTTGGTTCTAAATCTAGCCGTGCCCTTTACGATCGGATAGCCCTCGCGAACGAATTTTTGCACGGTCAGCAGACCCGTGCAGTGGTTGCACGCCATGACCTGGTAGTTCCATCTTTTCAGCCCGATAACCAGATCGTCGTATTTTGGATCCCAGTCGTCAAACGGCGAGATATGAAGTCCGCCGTAAAGCCCGTAGAGTTGGTCGTTGTCGTACTTAAGCTCCTTATGTGCGGAGTCCGAAAAAGTAATGATGCCTTGATGGCAGCAGCCCGTGATACTCACAAGACCTTTGTCTTTGACGTTTACGAATATCGACTGTTCGCCAAAAACTCTCGTAATGATAGGGCAGTCGTAGCAAAACGTACACATTCCGGGCTCAATCTCGTTTCTACCCTTTTTAAACACTACAAGCTCGCCTTTATGGCCTGAATCTTTAATATATTGTCTGCCCTCCGGGTAAAAGCCTTCGTGGATTATGATCCTGATGTCGGGCTTATACTTTAAAACGACGGGTAGCGCCCAAAAGTGATCGTAGTGCTCGTGCGACATTATGAGGGTGTCTATTTCGCCGCTTTGCAGCATCTTATCGATCCCCTCCCGCTTAAAACACTCGTGCATCCACTTATATGACCAGCCGCAATCAAGCAGATATTTTTTCTTTTCGCCGTTTAGGCGCTCTATCTCTATCAAAGCGGAGTAGCCGCCGGCGTTATCGGGATTTACGGAGAGCTTTTTGGTTACCTCCCAAGCCTCATCTATTTTATCGGGTAGAAGATGCTTGATTTGTGAAATTCCCTCTTCGTAGCTACCTTTAGCAAGCCCTTTGCCGTTACCGAACGGCGGCCAGTTAAATAGATATTGGTTGACTAGCAGTCCGCCTGCGCCTTTAATATCTCCCATCAGCATCGAGTTGTCAAACCAGCTCGTTTCGGAGATATTGGTAACTTCAACGCTTTTAATCGCGCCAAAATCGGTCATCTTTCGCACTTCATCCGGAAGAAAAAATTCCCTCGCAGGAGAGTATGAAAATACCCCCATCGATGCAAGTGCGCCGAGTCCTATGCCCGCTGCGCCGCCTTTTATAAAATCTCTTCTAGCTTCATTCATCTCATATCCTTTATTTAAAAATTGTAAGCATATTGCCCACGACAGGCGCTAGATAAACTACGGCTACATAGATGATCACGCCTATGATAAAGCCTACCACCAAGCCTTTGATGGAATTTTTATTTCCAAAATCATCTTCCTCGCCTGCCTCCTCCGCTTCCTCTTTCTTGCCCGCAAGCTTCCAGCCCGGCCATCCATCCATAAACCAGTAATTTATCAGCATGACGTTGATAAACCAGATCATCGGAATCATCGGGAATTGTTGCGGATGCGAAAAGCCCTTTTGAGTGCCTAGCAAAAAGTGCGAGACCTGATAATAGACGTAGTATAGGACGATAGCCGCCGTCATGCTTATGATCGTTCTAAGAAGGATATTGACGGGCTTTGAAAATTTATTGACCGCGTTGTTGCAGTAAAATTTAATAAATAGCACCGGCACGAGCCAAAATATAGCTATCTCGCCTACATGCAGCCAGCGCCAATCTGGCGCAAAAAGCCTTCTGTCGCCTCTAATATGCACGCCCCAGATGAGTTCTTGTAGATAGTAAAAGAAGAATGAAAAGCAAAATGCCATCGCTATAATGCCGAAAAACGACGCCGTCCTTCTAAGCCAATTTGTCTTAATAAGGCTAAAAGGATACCTCTCCCAGATAGTTTCATACACCCACACCATAACAGTACAGCACATGATCCATGCGATATTGAAATTTCCGTGCACGGTATCGGCGAAATTATGCCACCAAGGCGGAGTAATGGATGTGTATTTTTGCCACGGATCGAATAAAATTCCCATTTGCGAGTGGAAAAATACGAAATACACGATCATACTTAGCAAAAAGGTCCAGATAAAAACTGTAAAGCCTTTAACGGGCTGCTTTAGCTTCTGCCACGGCGAATTATCCGCAGCCACTACCCAAGAAGGGCTGAGCCACGACGCGATAGCGGCAAACATCAAAATAGCCTGAGCCGAGTACTCAAGCGCGTAAAAATCGGTTATGCCAAGCTCTGCAAGCCTTCGCGGACTAAAATACGATATGGCAAGCTCGCCTAGAATAAATTCGAAGAATATCTTTAAGAATACGAAGAAGGTAAAAAATACCATCACCGTAAAGATAATGCCCTTTTTCGCAGGCCCCGCCGTATAGAGCCACTCTCTTTTGAATGGCCAAAAGTTAAAAATATACGCGATCCAGATGATGACCACGAGCAGCCATCTGCACCACATATATCCCACGTAAGGGGTATACATTCTCATCAGTCCCCTAGGATCTTGAAAGATCCACCACGATACGTAAAACACTACAAACAAAAACAGAGTATTTACAAGCACCGATGTGAGCGGAGAATATCTTCTAACAAGCTTCCGCTCCTCCAGATAAATTTTGTCTTCAGGTTCGCTCATCGCTCCCTCCTTACATAAAATTTAATCTTTATTAAATTATATAAAAAGAGTGCAGCTCATTTGTAGCGTAAATTTGGATTAAATTTTAAATTGTCTCAGAAAAGCTTCATTTTGGAAGTTTGATTATGAAATTTGAACCGCCTTTTAGGCTCTCTACGACGAGCGAGCCCTTGCAGTGATCTTCGATGATGATCTTTGACATATATAGCCCGATGCCGGTGCCGTTTTTGCTGGCTTTGGTAGAAAAATACAGATCGAAAATTTTATCCGCGATCTCCTTTCTGATGCCGCCTGCATTGTCTTTTACGCTTAAGCAAAGATAAGATTTTTCGATATAGGTTGAAATTTCGATAACGCCGTCGTCGATATTTCTTTCCAAAAAGGCGTCTTGCGCATTTTTTATGATGTTTAAGATAACCTGCGAAACCTCGTTTTTATATGTGAGCAGAGTCTGGTTGCAGCCGTATTTCGCGTAAATTTTAATCTTTTGATTTTGCAGTATCGCTTTTGCGATATTTATCGCCATATTGCAAAGCTCCTCCAGGCTCGTAACCTCCTTGATCTTGGCGGGCTTAAAGAAATTTCTAAATTCGTCGATCGTTTCGGATAGGTGCTTGGAATACTGCTCGATCTTGCCGAGCTCCTCCAAAAGAGCGGTTTTGTCAAATTTATCCGCCATCAAGCAGCTGGTGCTTAGATAGGAAGCCGTAGCCGAGATAGCGGACAGCGGCTGCCTCCATTGATGCGCTATCATATTTAAAATTTCGCCCATCTGAGCGAGCCTTGATTGATACTGAAGCTGCTCGTCTTGGCGCCTTATGAGCTTTAGCTGTTCCTCGATCTCGTGATTGAGAGTTAAATTTAGCCGCTTGACCTTCAGCCTGCTTTGTTTTAATTTCTTCTCCGCCATCACCCTTTTGGTGATATCCACCACTATCCAAAGCACCTCGTCGTTTCCCGATATGGAATCGCCCGAAATTCTAATCCACAGCCCTTTGCCGCTTTTGTGCCTTAGCTCGTAGTTTAGCTGCAGAGCCTCGTTTTTCCTTACTTTATTAAAGGCGATGTCTGCAAAATGCAGGTACTTCTCCTCGCTTAGATGTATGGTTTGCGCGGATTTGCCGATGATCTCGTCGTATTTGTAGCCGAAAATTTTACAAAAGGTCTCGTTGCACTCCATAATATTTCTTTTCTTGTCTACGATGAAGATGCCGACGCCGGAATTTGAAAATATTGTCTCAAATCTCTGATGATTTTTCTTGATGTCTACTATCGCCATTTTATCCTGTATCCTTGTGAGTAGATATTTTCTATCAGCTTATAGCCGATTTTTCGGTGAAATCTGGATATGATATTTCTTACCCGTTTGTCGTCATATTCGCCATAGTCCTCAAACAGCTCGTTTTCTATCTCAAGACCGCTTGCGATCCGCCCGCTGGAGCTTAAAAGCAGCTGTAACAAAGAGGTTTCGTTTTTGGTTAGTTTGATAATTTCGCCCGCCTTGGATAGGGTTAAACTTTGCTTATCCCACACGAAATCGCCGCTTAGATAAATAAACTTTGCGGGTTTGGTTTCGATGCTATGCGTGATTTTTTCAAGCACGCTTAGTAGATCCTCGGTCGTAAAAGGCTTTAGTATGTAGCCGTCCACGCCGATGGATATGGCTTTGGTGAAAAATTTAGACTCGTCGTAGGCTGAGAAGATGACAGTTTTTACCGAAGGATCGATCTGTTTGATCCGCTCTAACATCTCAAGCCCGCTCATGCCCGGCATATTAATATCGGTAAAAACAATACCCGCTTTGCTCGCTTTAAATTTCTCGATACCTTCCCGCGCGTCGCTGCAGTCGATAACTTGATGAAAGAATAGTTTTAAAATTTTCGCGGTCTGCTGCCTTACCTCATTATCATCCTCGACATATAGGGCGCGCATACTGCGAGTTTGAGCTTGTATTTCGTTTATATCCATAACGCAGCCCCCCTCTCTTTAAAATTATACGTATCGTAAATTTTGTTCTGCCCGCTGCAATTGCGCTTTGAGCTTTAAATTTTAAATCGAAATGTTTCTACTCTACCTGTCCGAGCTTTTTAAGATAAGCAAAAATTTTAGCGATCTCGATCATTTTATTTAGGCTTTCGAGCAGCTTCGCGCTTTGCGAGCTCGGCGCGGATTTGAAAATTTCGCTATTTTCAACGCCGATTACGAGGCTGTTTTCGCCCAGATAGAGCTCAGTTTTGCCGAACAAATTTACGGTGATCGTCTGCATATTTTCTAAAATTTTTTTGTTCTGCAAAAAGGCGGCGGCGGCGGGATTGTTGAGATAAACGTCAAACGACGCGCTTAGGTGCGGGCTGTCTTTAAGCAGCTTAAGATCCGACGCGCCGAAGATAAACTCCCCACGAGGCACGACTAAAATTTGGCTATCGAAAGTCTCACTAAAATCAAATTTTGCAAAAAGCCCGTCAAAGATCGCGGTATCGTCCTTTTTTTTGAGATGCAGAATTTTATCCAGCTCAAAGACCCGATCCTCCCTGTTTTTATCGAAGTCGCGGCTTAGGCAAATGTCGCCGATTTTTATGCCAAATTCGGGCGTCTTGCCTACTATAGCGTGCTTGCAAGTGCATAAATTTGCCTCTTTACGGAGCGGATTTTTGTAAATTTCATCGAGTAAAAACGCGCCGAAAGGCTGAAAGGTAAGACGCAGCTCCTTTGCGATCCAAAGCAAAAATTCGTTTTTGAAGGCCTCTTCGCTGAGCGCTTCAAATTTACGCGAAATACGCACGGCTAGGTATTTGTAAGCAGGATAAGCAAGAGCTAGCAACACTAATAAAAACAGGAATGAGAAATCTCCAAAATCCTTGCGCATAGCAATAAACAGCGCTAGCACCACCACCGCCACGCCGCCGCGCGCCTTCCAAAGCGCCACATTGCGCGCTCCATCTAGTTTTTGCTTTTTTAATTCGTAAGAAACAAGGCTCATCGCTATCCCCGTGAGTGAAATTTGACGCTCATTATAGCGAAAAATGGGATTAAATCAAGCCATATGATAAGCGCGTTGCTATTTATAAGGCGGGTTTTTATAATAGCTCAAAAGCATATAAATCGCCGTCTTTTTCTCTGCATTTTACAATATCGCCCTGTTTGAATTCTAAAATTTCATCCAGTTCGGATTCAAAATTCGTCGTATCGGTAATTTTAAAAATATATTGCGCGATTTGAGCAGCCTTTACCGGGCGTCATACATCACAATATCTTCATTCAAAATTTTTATAAAAATTCCCTTATTGGATACGATCGCCATATTAAACCTTTCTGCCCGGTTATCTAAAATTTTTTCTGCCTAACCACAATTTAAGATATTTTAATACGGGTCTTAAATAATCATTAGTAGCGTTGGCTTTAAAGGTGCTTATGTCCGATTCTATCAAATACCAGCTATATCCGTCATCCTTTAAAATATTCATTTTGCGATGTTTGGCCTCAGCGTTTGCGTCAGATATCTCTATATCCAGCACTTTATTTGCAATATTCATTTGCACCGATAGATTGGAGCTTAGATCATATATGAAACGGTTAAGATCTTTGATGATATGGGTATTGTATACGTCATCGATCATCTCGGCTCTTCTCTTCTTAAAAATTTTCTTCTCTATCGGGTCTCCATCAAAAAGCTTTTCATAATGATCTGCGTCTGCTATGAGCTCTTCGTAAGACGCGGTAAAATATTCCCCATGCATCCCAAATTTCCAATTCGTAGGCACCGTTTCATCTATTACTTGAAAATATTCACTATCAAATTGATACCAATCTCTATCATCTTCAAGTGGCAATATGCAGTAATAAACCTGTCCCTCTTCATATTGGACACCATGGACAAAATAGGTTCTGTTTAACCCCAAATGCCCATGCTCGTCCTCTTTTATACATTTTACAATCATTTAAAATCCTTATCTACTTTTTCCATTTAAATTTAAATCTCTTTCGCTTTATTTTTATAAAATTTTCCAACTGCTTATCGGTAAAATTTAAAATCTCTTTTCGGTTTTGTAAATTTACATAAGTGTGCCTTATATCGCAATTACCGACAAAGGCGGCTTCCCAGTTCTTAATTAGCCAACTCGAGCTTATCGCATATTCCCGTCCTTTATCCGAGCGCATTTTATCGCTATAGCCAATAGGCGCAAACATACCGGAATAAAACCCCTCCAGATAGGGTAGTCTCGGGCATCCTTTCGTATCGGTTGCGACGATAAATTTTATCTTTCGATCATATGGACGAAAAGCCTTGTGACACTCTATAATATCTCCATTTTTTAGATCGTCTTTGAATTCTAAAAATTTATAAGTAAATTTTGCAGGAATTTTATCATTTATCCTTTTGTATTCGGCTAAAAAACTATCGTAATAAGAAAATATGCTTATATTTCTGGGCGACTCCGGATCACATACAAAATCTAAATTCTCCAATATCCACTTTTTAGAAATCAGACCATTATTATTTTTCGCATTAGCTTCGGGCGGCAATACTATAAACTCCCCCGAATTATCGCCGTTTATACGTAGCAGATTATTCCAGCTACAAAATAAAAACCGCCTTTGACCGATCTGCAGTATATCGCCCTCCGCGAAAATTTTTCTAAAATTATTAATCGAAAATTTCCTTCTACCTCTTACGGGTATTATCTTTTTATAATTTCTTTTCATGGTCTTTCTTCCGTTTTATTATTAAATCGCCGCGCACTCGCTAAATTCCTAAATGCAAAATATATAAATTGTTTTTAATTGCCGAATCGATTAGCTCCAATAAACTGTCTAATTGCTCGATAACCGAGGATTTATTTAGCGCGCAGTTTTTATCAAAAACAATCTGCTCATCCGCGCTCAAGAAAAGCGGCTTCCAAGAGCATATTATATCTCTAAATTTAGCTTTATTTTCTATCCAGCTATAGCCATAGTAATTTAGACCTTTTTTCAAATTTGCCTCATCGTTCCATGTGGTTTGTACCCACTCAAGAGAGTACGAAATATGAAGTATCAGATCATCGCTAATTACTACGCAATGCTCTTTAGAGAAAATATTTTCTTTTGTCTTTTTGAGTAAAAATTCATGTTTAGGCATATGGCTCCTTGTTGTTTTAAAATATGACTTGAATAAAACTCGATCTAGCTATTCGCCAAATTTCATCCAAGCGGCGGCGTACTTTTATGCTTCGTTATATTTGCTAAATCCTTATGAAATTTTCATTTAGACACCCGCCCAGGGCCAATGGCTGGGCAATATACAAAATCATCTCCGTTTCTAGCGCGATAATTGGTGATATATTGGATCGCCACTTCGAATGCTTTGTCGTCTTCCGCTTTGGTATCCCAGCTATTGATCATTTTTCTGTTTGTTCATTTGGCTCCTGTAGGATGGTATATGGACCGATAGCCGGCCAGTATGCGAAATCATCTCCGTTTCTGGCGCGATAATTAGTGATATATCGGATCGCTAGTTCGAATGCATCGTCATCTCTTGCTTTGGTATTCCACCAGCCGTCGTATGTGATTATGGGCTTATTACCGCTTAGGCGATATACGTCTCCTCCGAGGATAACCATATCTTTGCTTTTTGCGATTTTAAGCACTTCCATTACATCGTCGAATCTCCAAGCAATATCATAAAATCCGAGCTCCTCTCTTAGGCGTATACCGCGCTCTAGCAGATCCTGCGGCACGATATTTACGTAATCTTCATCTATAAATAACCTCGCATCTTCATCTTTATTTATAAACATAATCTCTCCTTTTCAATATTGGAAGCCAAAATTTTCATTTGGACACCTGCCCGGGGCCAATGTATGGACAATATATAAAATCGTCTCCGTTTCTGGCGCGATAATTAGTGATATATTGGGTTGCTACTTCGAATGCATTGTCGTCTTCCTCTTCGGTATCCCAGCTATCGTATGTGATTATGGGCTTATTGCCGCTTAGGCGATATACGTCTACTCCTAGGATAATCATACCTTTATCTCTTGTGATTTTTAGTACTTCTATCGCATCATCAAATTTCCAAGCAATATAATAAAATCCGAGCTTCTCTCTTAGGCGTATACCGCGCTCTAGCAGATCCTGCGGTACGATATTTACATAGTCTTCATCTATAAACAGAATATCAATATCTTCTTCAACTGACATAATGTCTCCTTTCTTGAATTGGAAGCTAAAAAATTCTCATTTGGACACCCGCCCGGGGCAAATGACCGGGCAATATGCAAAATCATCTCCGTTTCTAGCGCGATACTTAGTGATATATTCGATCGCTACTTCAAATGCATCGTCATCTTCCTCTTCGGTATACCAGTTGTCATATGTGATTATGGGCTTATTGCCGCTTAGACGATATACTTCTCCTCCTAGGATAATCATACCTTTGCCTCTTGTGATTTTTAGCACCTCCATTACATCGTCAAATCTCCAAGCGATTCCATAAATTCCGTACTCCTCCCTTAAGCGTATACCGCGCTCTAGCAGATCCTGCGGTACGATATTTACGTAATCTTCATCTATAAACGCTGCGCCATCTTCTTCAACTGACATAATCTCTCCTTTCATTAAAATTTAATTTATTGCAAAGACTTTTCTATATCGTTTATTAGGCGATGAAGCGTTTCGAGACGGCTAGTACTTGGATTATTTTGTTTTAAAATTCTAAAATATCACTATATTTTATCGTATTTGTATCGCGCTCGTCAAAAGATGAGTGTATATATTTTTCGTTCATCTTAATGATTTTTGCGATATAGTTCTCGCTTATGCTGTTTTTTTGGTTTTTTGTGCGGTATACACATTAAAAATGTTTTTATAGTGATATTTATCGCTCTTTCTGTAAACAGATTTTAACTAACCTAATAACTAACTGAATTATTTTAAAATAATTATAACATAAAAAGAAACAAAAATAATCAAAATTACTAAAAGCCCTAAATATCGGTATTTAAAGGAAGTAAAAGAGATTTAAAAGAAGTGATTGAAACTTAAAAATAGCTTAAATGGTGGAGTTAAGCGGGATCGAACCGCCGACCTCTTGAATGCCATTCAAGCGCTCTCCCAGCTGAGCTATAACCCCAAAAGATTTTATAATTTTACATTATTTTACTTACAAAATTTTTAAATTCCGGCGCTATGCCAAAATTTTCTCCGCAAGGACCGCTATAAAATGAAATTTTAAGCTTGCATTGGGTAATATTTCATTTCTTTGCGCGGGAATAGCTCAGTGGTAGAGCGCAACCTTGCCATGGTTGATGTCGCGAGTTCGACTCTCGTTTCCCGCTCCATTTTACATTCTGTTTTGTATTAAACGTGCCCGGATGGCGGAATCGGTAGACGCAAGGGACTTAAAATCCCTCGGAATTTTTTCCGTGCCGGTTCAAGTCCGGCTCCGGGCACCACCTAATAAGCCGGCGCGGCGACATAGCCAAGTGGTAAGGCATGAGCCTGCAAAGCTTTGATCCCCGGTTCGAATCCGGGTGTCGCCTCCAGATCCTAAAAAGGAGTTATTATGAGATACATACTAGCGGCTCTTTTGGCATTGATGGTTTTTAGCGGGTGCTCTAATACTTGGCACGGCGTAAAAGAGGACTCACACAATGCGGCTCAATGGACCAAAGAAAAGGTTCACAACGGCGCCGAGTGGGTCGGAGAAAAAACCGAATAAATTGCGCGCGTAGATCTTGATCTGCGCGAATCTACGGCGGGGTCTACCCGCCCGTAATCGGGAGATGGCTGAGCGGTCGAAAGCGGCGGTCTTGAAAACCGTTGAGGTGAAAGCCTCCTGGGGTTCGAATCCCTATCTCCCGGCCATTTTAATCTAATCCGAAATTCCATTTTAACTTCAAAATTTCACATTTTATCTATACTAATTTTCATTTAATGCTCTTTAGGCTAAAATTTTATCTCGCAGCAAACGGCAGTTTAGGGCGGCGCGTTTATAGGCGGAGCACCAAAACGTCATACGGCAAAGATGCCAAGATTGCGCGTCAGTGGCTTGTTTGATCGATCCGTGTTAAAACAGCGCGTAGCGAGAGTAGGGCGATGTAAAATTAAATGTTCGTCCGTCTCGCTATGAAAGCGTGTGGGCTCTGTTGCGGAATTTGGCTATAGAATTTCAAAGCTTAGCAGCCCGCCGCGCTTGGCGTAAAATTTTAAAATTTACCGATTCGCGCTTTTTAAATTTAGCCCTGGTGCAAGTAAATTTTAAAATTTGCGTCCGCGCCGCCATGCTGTCGCGCCGCCGCGCAGATAAATATCAAATGCGCCTGCGTACCTCTGAGCGATAAAATAAACGAGGGAAGCCGCGTAGCGTGAGCCTAGAACCGATATGCTCGCGAAACAGAGCAGAACTACGCAGCGAACAGGCGGCTTAAAAGTTGGCAAATTTAAGAAATATCGCGGGCTAACGGGTCGAGGCGAGCAAATCTAAAAAATAGCGCAGAATAGCGCAGGCAGGCAGCTTGATAAGCCGAAAGAGAAAAGTCTGCCGAAATATCTGCGAGACGGAATTTTACTAGAAATAAAGGGCTTTAAATGCGAAAAATTTTACTATGTTTACTGCTTTGTGCGGGAGCTTTTGCGCTTGAGTGGGACGGAGCCGTCCTGCGAGGGGCGCTGCCAAACGGGTTTAAATACTATATTTTAGAAAATTCCGTGCCTAAAAATTCCGCCGTTTTCTATCTGGTCGTGGATGCGGGCTCGATCGATGAGGGCCCTAATGAGCGCGGGCTTGCGCACTTCATCGAGCATATGTCCTTTAACGGAAGCCGCGATTTTAGCAAAAACGAGCTCATCAAAAAATTGCAGAGCCTAGGCGTGAAATTCGGCGCCGACGTAAATGCGCAGACTGGCTACGACAGCACGATTTACACGCTTAACATCGCGGTTAGCGAAGAAAATTTAAAGGACGTTTTTAAAATTTTTGCTTCGATTGCGGACGGAGTGGAGTTCAATCCGCTCGAGCTCGTAAAAGAAAGAGGCGTCATAATCGAGGAGGCGCGCAGCCGTGATACGCCGATCGCAAGGCTTTACGAGCGGATGGATGAGGAGCTTTACGGCGGCAGCGCGTATTTTAATCGTGCGCCGATCGGCGATATGGCGGTCGTAAAATCCGTAAGCGCGCAGCGAATCAAGGAGCTTTATCAAAAAATTTACCAGCCCAGGTCTATGAAATTTATAGCCGTGGGTGATTTCAAAAGGGATAAAATTTTAAAACTGCTAGAGCAAAATTTTTCGCCTCTTAAAAATACAAACTCCTACGCCCGCCCGGATATGGCTATTCCGTCTAGGCAGGGTTTGAAAATTTACAATTACGATACGAACGAAACATCGCTAAATTCCGTCAAAATTTCGTTTTGGGAGGAATTTGCGCCCCCAAGCAGCGAGGCGAATGCGAGAAAAATTTTAAAAAGCGAACTTATCTCAAGCCTCATCTCTACGATTTATGAGCGAGCGAAGGCTAGCGAAGGCGCGCTGCTGCGAGTTAATTTTTCCAGATCGAATTTGCAGTTTCAAAAAACGATCTATAGCTTTGACGTCGCCGTTTTAGGCGGAGACTTTGACGGCGCGATCTCGCAGGCGCTCGGGCTAATCAAAGGTCTGCGAGATAGCGGCTTTGATGCGAGCGATTTCGCCCTTGCGAAGGATGCTTTGATCAGCTCGCGGTACAGCGCCTTTGAGCGCAAAAAAAGCGCGAATTCCGCGTTTTTTGCAAGAGAGATTCTTCATGCCGTAAAATCAGGAGCCGTCCTGCCTAGCGCCGCAAAACAGCGGGATTTGGAGGTAAAGCTGCTGCGCGAGATCAGCCTAGAGGAGTTAAATTTAGAATTTAGGCGCCTGACGGATCTGGGCGAGGTGCACGCAAGCGTCTTTAGCGGCTCCGGATACAACATGGACGAGGCTAAATTTAAAAAGCTGCAAAGCGGCGCTAAGGCGATAAATACGCATGCCGCGCATAAAAAGGTACCCGATAGTTTGGTTTCTAAAAACCTGCCTGAGGGCAAAATTTTAAGCAAAAGCTTTGAGCCGCGATTTAAATTTTATACCTACCTGCTTGAAAATAACGCGACCGTGATTTTAAAGCCGCTTAAGACGCGCAAGGATCTCATCTCGTTCGCCGCGGTAAGCAGAGGCGGAATGTCCAATCTGGCGCATCCCGGGCTCGGCAGTTTTGCCGCGATGCTTTCAAACGAAAGCGGCGCAGGCGAGTTTAGCAATTATGAAATTTCGCAAATTTTAAGTGGGCGGCAGGTGAATTACCGCAAAAACATCTCCGCATTTTCGCACGGATTTTACGGAAGCTGCGGCTCGCGGGATCTAAAATGGCTGCTGGAAGCGATAAACTTAGAGCTTAGCTCTCCGCGCGTGGACGAGAAGGCGCTGCAAAATTTAAAGATCAAATCGCTCGATGAGCTTGCGCGAAACGAGAAGCTGCCCGGGTATAAATTTAGCAGGGAATTTAGCGAGTTTTTTTACGGCGGCAATGCGCGAATGCGCCCTCTAAGCGCTGCGCAGATCAAAGCTCTTAACGCGGAAGAGCTAAAAAAGATTATCTATGATAAATTTAGCAACGCCGCATCCTACACTTTCGTACTTAGCGGCGATTTTGAGTTCAAAGACGCCGAAGTCCTCATAAAAAAGTATCTGGCGAGCTTGCCTGCTCGCGGCGAACGCGAGGATTTTAAAGACGATGGAATTCGCAGCTTAAGCGGACGGCACGTTTTTATGCGCAACTATCAGAACTCCCCTAGAAGCGACGTCGCACTTACCGCGATAAACAGATCCGCTCCGCACTCGCTTGAAAATGCAATTAAAATTTCAGCCCTGGCTTCGGTGCTTCAGGAAGCCCTTAGAGAGCGCATCAGAGAGGATGAGGGGCGTACTTACGGCTTTTCGGTTGCTTCGAGCCTAAGCCGCATCCCGTATGAGCACTCGAGCCTTCATATTTCGTTTTCCTGCGCGCCGCAAAATACAGATCAAATTTTATCCGCAATCAGGGAAATTTTTGCAGAAATCGCAGGCGGCGGGTCGGACGTAGCGCGACATCTTGAAAATTTTAAAAAATCTCAGATCATCACGGCTCGCATCGCTCGCGAAAGCCCTGAGTTTTGGAACGACGCGCTCGTAAAATACGCGCTTTGGAATGAGGAGATCGCCGATTTTAAGACCTTTGAAACGATCGTAAATTCCATCTCGCCGAAGGATATCGCGGAGGCCGCGCAGACCTATATTTTTGATACCGATGAAACCGTGAGGATAAATGCGCCGAAATTTTAACAGGCTAGGCGCATCTAAATTTGCTCGTTAAATTTACTAGCCGCGTTTAAATTTAACGGCGTTTGCATGGCAAATTTCGGCGCCGCAAATTTACGTACTTTAACAATATACCCAAGAATAAAACTCAATTAAACCTACCTGTACCGTGTATAGATTTTAGATAAATTTTATTTTGGAATAGATTTATCTCGCCGATATATCGCTATTTTGTTACATTTTTTCTATTGATTGCATAAGTCGTATAATTGTTATCACTTTTATTGAAATTTAAAATATTATTGGCTAAATTTCCTCGGTCTTAATTTTTATTTTCAAAAAAGGAGAAAAGATGATTGTCGATTTTTGGGCCTGTAAGCCATGTAAAAGCGGCGCAGGCCGCAATTATTCCGTTTCCGTAAAAGGCGAGGAATTTACTCAAAATCGCTGCGGGGGGGGGCTTGCGCGCTCCTTAATAGTCGCAGCGTGCCTTTGCAGTCTAAGCGTCGCGCAGGATTCGTCTGAAAATAACGCGACTAAGAGCGTTTCTACCAAAGAAAACCCAGGCGCGCAGAGCTCCGCTGCGGCGATAAATAGTTATAAATTCCCCGAAATAGTCGTCGTCGGCAATATCGACTCGAGCCTGACGAGCGTCGGCGATAGCTACGGCGGCACGCAAAAAATAGGCAGAACGATGATCGAGTCGATGCCTAGCGGCAACGGCGACTTCGTGCAGCTTTTGCGTACCAATCCAAATGTGCAATTCAGCTCCACAAACCGCCAGAGCACGACGCTCGGCGAGATCAGCCCCGCAAATATCAGCATCAACGGCGCGAAGTATTGGCAAAACAACTTTATGCTTGACGGCGCGAATATGAATAACGATCTCGATCCCGCTAGAAATCCCGGCGGCAATCCTACGCGCTTTTCGGCGTTTGATACGATGAATTCCGTCTCGCAAGGTATGGCGATCGATAGCGACTTTTTACGAAGCGTAGAGGTGCACGATAGCGGCGTTTCCGCCAAATACGGCGGATTTACCGGCGGCGTAGTGGAGGCTAAGACGCGAGATCCGCGTGCGGGCTTTCATGGCAAATTTTCGATGCAGCACACCGAGGATAGCTGGACTAGATACCATATCTACGGCGATGAACAGAGCTTTGAAAACTCCGCTACTCCGCTAAATCAGCCGAGATTCGATAAGTGGATCACGAGATTAAATTTAGAGGGCACCGTTACCGAGGATTTGGGCTTGATGTTCGGCTACACAAATACTAGAAGTAAAATTCCGCTCAAGGCCTACGACAGAAGATACAACGCCGATACGACCATCACCGAGCGAGTTCAGAGGCGAAATATTGACAACTACTTCCTAAAGGCGCTCTGGTATGCAAGCGACCGCCTAACTATCACGCCGAGCGTAACCTACGCGCCCGAGCGAAACAAGATGTTTAACGACCACATCAAGGACTCCTACGCCGATATGAAATCGGGCGGTTTAAATTTAGCGCTTAAAACCGACTACGACGGCGATTTTGCTAGATTTAATCAAATTTTATCCTACAGCAAGCTGGAGAGTTCGCGCGATGCGGAGAATGAATATTACAGGGCTTGGCAATACTCAAACGTAAAGAATTGGGGTAGTAAAATTTACGATGCTTCGGCGATAGAGGGCGGCTTTGGGGATCTCGATCAGACGCAAAAGAGCTTTTCGTACAACGGAGATCTGGAGTTTAATGAATTTGATCTCGGCGGCAGTAAGCATAGATTTATCACAGGCTTTGAGTTTAAAAAGCAAGAGGCTAAATTTAACGTAAAAAAAGAGTTTATGACCGCTGGCGGAATAGCACCGCTACCTGCGGGTGTAAATACTTGCGATCCGAATGACGAGCTCTGCTCGATAGACGATTCTTTTGCGAGGCGTGGTAGAAGCGGCCAGTTTTTTACGCGAAAAAGCTATTACAAGGGCAATACCAAGGTGGATATGAAGAGCTTGGCGGTTTATCTGGAGGATGAGATAAAAATCGGTGATCTTACCTTGCGACCGGGCGTAAGATTAAATAGGGACGATTATATGAAGCAAACGACTGCGGCGCCGAGATTTAACAGCTACTACGATATTTTTGGCGACGGCGATTCGATCCTTAGCTTCGGTGCAAACCGCTACTACGGGCGCAATCTCTTTACCTACAAATTAAGAGAAGGTCGAGAGGGTCTTGCCACTACCTACACACGCCCGCGCAATGCCTACACGCAAAACTGGACGCAACTGCCAAAAGACCCGTCTCTAACTAAATTTAACGAGCTAAGGGTGCCTTATGAGGATGAGCTGGTATTCGGGGCAAAACAAAAGCTTGGGAATTTTGAGTTTTTCGGCAAATATGTAAGCCGCAAGGGCAGGGATCAGATCATCAAATCTACGCGAAGAGATCTAGGTCTAGCGCCGAATCCGAACTACCAAAACAACTATCAAACCTTTACTAATGACGGCAGAAGCGAAAATAAAATTTTAACCTTCGGCGTTAAAACGATCGATGATTATGAGGCCTTCGGTACGCTAAATGGCTTTGAGCTGGGCTTTGAGCACATCAAGATGAAAACGAACAACACCCTTTATGACATATCGCTTGATAGAGAAACGCTCGAAGATGAAAAGATCGTCGAATACGACGGCAGGCTGATGAGGCTATCGGAGCTTCCGGCGCAGGACTATGCTAGGCCTTGGACTGCGAGCCTAAACATCATCACGAAAATTCCAAGCTACGGTATCAGTGTGAATAACTTTCTATCGTTTAAAGGCTCGCAAGAAGCGATCGCTCGCACCGGCAGGACGCCTGCGGGCAAGTATCCTGCTAGATACGATAAATACGAAAAGGTAAATCTCGGCAAAAGCTACAGCTGGGATGCGCGCATCGGATACGCTAAAAAGATGGCGGGCGAGGTGGAATTTTTTACGAATTTAGACATTTACAACGTCCTAAATAAGCGCAACAAAGCAAGACTTAGCAGCGACACCTCGCTCGATCTAGTCTATGAGGCGGGCAGGCAGTTTTGGCTGGAAGCGGGCATTCGGTGGTAGCGTAAGCTAAATTTGCGGAGCTTTTAAAATTTCTCGGCTCCGCAAAGTTTCGTGAAATTTTTTAAATTTAGGGCATTTTGCGGAATTTCAAATTTCACGCCGTATGCCGCAAAGCTGTAAAATTCCACATCGCGCGCTGTAAAATTTTAGCGTGCGCAAGCCGTAAAATTTTAACGTATGCGAAATTATAAAATTTACGCCCAAATTTAACTTGAAACCAATTTAAGGAGCCGAAACGGCTTTTTAAATTTTAACGCCGATATCGTTTAATAGGCTCTTTCATTGAAATATCACAAACTGCTTTTGAAATTTTGACGGGCTGATCCGCCGCTCTTTTAGCATGTAGCGGCAAACCCTTTCAAAGTCCACCGCGCTCATCATAAAACTGATAAATCCGCCCTTGCCGTCATAGATGATCAAAGTATCGATCGCGCGGAAGCTAAATTTCCCCTCCGTGATCTTTGAAAAAATCAGTTTAGAGATGAAAAACGGCAAAATCAATGCCATCAGGCTCATAATAAAAATTATAAATCCCCTAAGGCTCTGTAAAAATCCGGCAAACGCGACGGCTATTACGATGAACGAAAGCACAATGCCGATGGAATTTCTAACGGGCACGATATGTCCGAATAGCGGCGTGGCGGTGAGCTTTATGAGCGATATTTCATCTAATTTTATAGATTTCGTGATTTTGCCTTTATTGACGTAGTTGATGCTCCTGTCCGTCAAATGAACAAAGCGCGTATGGGCGCTGTTGAGATAGGACACGACGGCGAATACTACAGGAGCAAACGGCGTATAGTATGGAAAAATATCGCCTATATACAGAAACACCGGTACCGCCAAGGGAGCGAAGAATAGGTTATAAATAAAGAATACCACGATGTTGTAGTCTTTGACGACGAGGGATTTATTGTCAAATTGCGGCGGATTTCGGCGCTCGGCATCTTGCCTAGGCTGCGACTGCTGCAGCTTTTGCGACTTTTGCGGCTCATCGTTAAAATTTTTCATTAAATTTTTTGCTCCCGTTTTAAAATTCGTCGCTAGCGGCTTGGGCGTTTTGCGGAGATTAATTTTGCTTTTACGTTTAAATTTTATCGTCAAACAGCGCGCAGATGTCCGCCGAAAAGCCTTTTGGCATAAAAATCGGCGAGTTCAAATCTCCGATAAGCCGCCTTTTAAAGACAAAAACTGCGCGATCTTTTACGCCCGCCCACGATTTAAGGCTCATGTCCGCTAGTCACAACTAGGCCCGATAGGGCCGATCAGCCCGATGGCTCTAAGTTTTAAGGTCGATGTCCGCCGGCCGCAGCACCTTTGCGAGCTGCATTACTACGGAATTTATTGTCGCTAGGCTAGAAAATAGCACTGCAGCTGCAATTTTTACGAGTTGCATTTTATCAGACGTGCATTTGGCAAACGCTAAAAACCGCGAACTCTCCGGCATAAAGCACGCTGTAGTGCGCTCGCTAATTAAAATTTACTCGCTCTCAGTGCCGCTTCGGTTAAATTTTAGATCTCGCAGCGCGCTTTCGTCCGCGCCGCCGTTTTTTTGCACTTCAAATTTAAATCTTGCGGCGACATTTCTGCGTTCGCGCTACCGCCATTGAATCCACTTCAATTTAAGCTCGCGCCTAACTTACATCAATTAGATGAAACCTATGCACGCTAGTCTCGCTAGTTTCAGGCGTCGCAAGGTTACAGTGCGGGTACCGCCGCAATCACTGCTAAAATTTAACCCATCCTGCCAAGATCGGCACCGAGGTTTAAATTTAAGCTATGTTGTTCGGTAGGCAAGCAGGCGGATGCTCGGTCGCATTTTGACGCTTCGGGCTTCCTTACTGAAAAAATTTAACGCCCTCCTGCAAAAGCCACGTGCTCGCGCAAAGCCGCAGCCTACCCAGACTCGGCGCACCCATCGCTATCTCATGACTTTCAAATCTCGCGCTAAATTTGCTGACCTTGCCGCACGCTTTAGCGACGCAATCCCAAGCAGAACCCGTTTGCGTCCTTTCAAAATTTTATTTCGTTCAAATTTGTCCGAGCCTTTGTTTGTACGCTGCGCATCGGTATTGTCGCGCTTATGAACTGCACCGCGTGCGCTTACCGCGCCGCCGCATGAAATTTCGAGATCTTATAGCTCGAAATCAAAGCAGTAAAAATCATCCGTCTCGCTCCAGAGCTCCTCTAGCGAGTGCCCGTCTATCTGCGGCGCGGCGTAGAGCTCTCGCAGCGTGGCGAAATACCGCTCGCCGCTTGCGTTTGCGCCCGCCTCGTCTGCGCATCTTTGAAACGAGCAGCGATCCGCATAGGTGATGATCATATACTCTGCGCCGTGTAGGCGAAAGCCAAGCTCTGGCTCGCCTATAAACTTGCGCGATGGGGCGTTAGTCTCGAAGCATGCAAGCAAAAGCTGGGCTCGGGCTCGCCGCCCTCGGCCACGCATTTTAGCAGCATTTTCTCTATGGTTTCAAATGAATATTTCGGCATTTCGCTCCGATCTTAAAATTTTATCTCTTCCGCCGCATATCGCGAGCCGTTTTATTCCGCCAAAAACCAGAAGCGCTCGATCATATCCAAAAGCATATCGGCTCTGCAAATTTCATCATCCAGTAGGTCATCGTATTGATCTCGCAGTCGCTCGGCGTCTTGCGCCACGAGCCCTAGATATTCCCTAGCCTGCACGAAATCCCCTTTCATCACGTGGTATTCGCCTAAGATCACGCGAGTTTGCGTCTTGCTAACCTCGTCGCCTTCGCCCTCTAGCGCTGCTTTTAGGCTCTGCACGCCGCCCTCCTCAAGCCCTCGCGAGAGCTGCGTTACCTTCTGTAAAGCTTCGCATCCATTTTCGCTCCTTTGTAAAATTTTATTTAAAATAATAGAACAAATTTCCGCCGCACTCAAGATCCACGAACTCCTTGCTGTCAAAAAACAGCTTAAATTCCATGTGGCTCAGATATTTAGCGTCCTGCGCTTTCTCTATAAAATTTCTTATCAGCTGCTCTATCTTTCCGCCCCCTTCGCGGCGCGCCGCATCTTGCCTCGTGAAATAAAAAACTACGGGCGCGTCGGACACCGCTGCGATATACCAAATTTTAAGCGGCGCTAAAAGCTCGTTTCGGTTTCGCAGCAGCTCCTCTACGGCGCCTTGGATCAGATCGGTGCGGATTTGTGACTCGAAGGACTCGACCGAGATATAAAAGCTCTTAAGTCCGTTTAGTTTCGCACAAAGCGGCGTGCGGGCAAGGTAGCGCTCGATGCACTTTTTATCGGTGATTTTTGCGGCATCTTTATCGAAGCGAAGCACGATCTTAGGCCACTCCCTGTCCGCGCCGTAAAACGCGCTGATCGCTCGAGTTTTAAATTTAGCGTCTATGAACTCTATCAGACCCCTGACGTTTTCACTATTTTTGACTTTGCCCTCTATGATCTCTTTGCAGTGCCTGCTCTGATACGGACTTAGATCGCAAAACATCGCGCGCCTTTAATTTAAAGCTAAATTTACTCTGCGCTATAAGCCTGCAGCATATCGAAGGTCGGAGCGAAAAACAGCGCGCCCGTCTTTGCCGTGCTAAAATCTAGTAGCCGGTCGTAGTTGCCTCGCGGTCGGCCGATAAACATACTCTCAAGCATCAGCTCCAGCGTGCTAAAGGTGCTTGCGTAGGCGATGAAGTAGGTTCCCGTCTCGCCGCCTTGCATAAACGGCATATTGTCGCGCACGACCTTTTTATCGTCGCCGACGTTGGCTGCGGCGGAGTGCGAGTTGCTAGGCTTGATCTCCTCGCTCATCTCGATGTCGTTTTGTTTGCTACGCCCGATGACGCGCTCCTGCTCGGCGACGCCCGCGGCGTTCCACGCGCTCATATCGTGGATATATTTTTGCACGAAAAGATAGCTACCGCCCTTATACGCCGCATCTTCGTCGCCTACCTTGGCGAAAAAGTCGCGATCTGCGCCCTGGGGATTTTCGGTGCCGTCCACAAAGCCGATGATAGCGCGCCCGTCGTAGTATTTAAAGCCGCAGATCTCCTCCTCGCACGTCGCGACGTCCTTTAGCGCGGCTCTGATCTCGCTTGCCATATCGTAGCAAACGGCTTGATTCGCCGCTCTGATGTGGATATGGATATCGCCTCCGGTAGCGGGCGCGATGTGTTTATCGCCCCTAATCTCTTCGAAATTTTTTAGCTCTTTCGGCAAAGGCTTCGGCAGGTCTAGCATTTTCCAAGCCTCAAAACCCACGCCCAGCACGCAACTCGTCTCGCTAGCCGCGCCGAATCTCGTAACGGCGGTTTTGTTTAAATTTATCACCAGAGCGCAAAGACCCTCGAAAGCCTTTTTGCAGGCAGTTTTGTCTGCGTTAAAGCGCCAGATCATAAACACGGTGTTGTTGCCGGGCGCGTCGGTTACGTTTTGGGATTTGACATGCGCACAGGCGCAACTTTTTTCTTCACTCATTTTTCTCTCCTTTAAAGTGAAATTTTAAAAGGAATTTTAGCGCAATATCGGTAAACGGCGGGCGTAGAGATAGAATTTAGGTGGCTTTCGGGTTTGATCTCGGCGGAGGAAATTTTGTCTTTGATCGTAGGATTTACGGCGAGGGTGGAATTTTGGCTTTAAATTTATAAAATTTACGCCGAGTGGGAAAGCGAAATTTCAGAGCTTTGCGGGGATGAAATTTTAAAGTAGTGGCAGATGGGAAGGGATTCGAACCCTCGAAAGCTTGCACTTTACACGCGTTCCAGGCGTGCTCCTTCAACCGCTCGGACACCCATCTAAATTAAAAGTCGCGATTATAGCGAAAATCTAAAATTTTGCCAAATTCCGTTTCGGCGCGCAATCCGTTTTGCCTTTAAATTTAAAACGCGGCGCTTAGAATTTCGCCGCAGCGTTTGGAATTTTATCGCGCTGCTTATAATTCCGCCGTGCCGCTTAGAAATTCTACTGCGCCGCGAAGCCCGACCGCACTGTGCTTTCTAGCCGAGCGACGATTTTACCTTGTTGCGGCTATTTTAAAATTTAGATTATCTTTGAAATTCGGACTTGCCGCCCGCCGCAGGGCTAAATTTTAAAAGCGCAAGCAGATTTTTCTTTCATACATCCGCTTGCGCCGTAAAAGCCGAGCTGCGCTTTAAATTTACGGATATTTTAAAATTTCGCGCTGCCCGTAAATTTAAAGCTAATTAAAAATTCTATCTTTCGGGAAGGCGGACATATTGGGCTGCACGTCCTTCTCCGCGCCTAGAAGCGCCTTTATTTCGCTATCCTCGATGCTAAAGCCGCCGCCGAGCGCCTTGTAGGCGTTTACTGTCGCGCTTAGCACGTCAAGATCTGCCTGCACTTTATTTAGCTGCGCGCTAAGCAGGTTTCGCTGTGAATCCAAAAACTCCAGATGGTCGCTGTAGCCCGCCTGATACCTGCTCGAGGCGTTTGAATAAATTTTGCTCTGCGAAGCGACGAGATCGGCGAGGCTTGCCTGTCTTAGTTTGGCGTTTTGCACGCCTACAAGCGCGTCGCGAACGTCGCCGAAAGCGGTTTTAAGAGCTTTGTCGTATGCGATGAAGCTCGCGTTTTGCTCTAAATTCGCAAGCTCTACGCGCCTTTTTTGGCGGCCGAAGTCAAGTAGCGGCCCTACGAGCGAGCCGCCGATGCTCCACGTGCTCGCGCTTGCGGTAAACAGCCTGTCGAACTCGCCGCTTGCGTATCCCGCCGAGCCCGTAAGCGAGAAGGTAGGGAAGTAGCCCGCCTTGGCGACGCCCACTAAGAAGTTGCTTGCGCGCAGATTTTCGAGCGAGCTTGCGACGTCGGGGCGGTGTAGGATCACGTCGCTTGGGATTCCGCTTGGAATCTGCGGAGCGCTAGGCATTTTCGCGGCGGTCTGCGCCGTGCCGCGCAAAATTTCATCATAACTCTTGCCCGTTAGGATATTTAGCGAGGTCTGCGCCGCGGAGAGCTGATTTTGCACGCTTATCAGGCTTGCCTCGGCGCTTTGGACCGCAGCTTTGGCCTGATAAAATACGATCTCGCTAACTGCGCCCGCATCGAGCTGCTTTTTGCGGTAGTTTTGCGTATCTTGATAGCTTTTTAGGCTGTCTTTTAAAATTTTCTCCTGCTGCTTTAATGCTAGTAGCGTAAAATAGGTCGTCGCAACCGTGCTAGTAATCGTATTTTTAGCGGTTTCGTAGTCGTATTTCGTCGCATTAAATCGAGATCGCGCCGAATCTACGCTGTTGCGCACGCGTCCCCAAAGATCGATCTCGTAGCTTAGCACGGCGCCGATCTGATACGCGCCGTGGGAGTTGCGATCAGGCTGGTTGCCGAAATTATTTTGGCGCACCGCGCTGCCGCTTAAATTTACATTCGGCAGGTATTCAAGCTTGCTTAGCCCTAAATTTACGCGCGCATACTCGACGTTATTCAGTGCGGTTTGCAAGTCGGAATTTTGCTCCAGCGCGCTTTGGATCAGGGCGTCTAGCTGCGGATCGTTAAAGCTTTTCCACCACTGCGTGCTAACGTTCGTGCTCGCGTAATCCGCCTTAAAGCCGGTCTGTTTTTGCGGCGTAACGGGCTTGAAGTTGCAACCGCAGAGTAAAATTCCAAGCGTCAAGGCGCTTAAAAGAGCGTTATTTATTTTCATCGTTCACCTCGTTAGTTTGGACTTTTTTGCCGCGTCTATCAAGCCAAGCGTTGAAGCTTTCGAGCAGGTAGAAAAACAGCGGCACGAAAAAGATCGCGATTGTAGATGCCGCGAGCATTCCGCCTACTACGCCGGTTCCCAGCGCGTGGCGGCTGGCAGCGCCCGCGCCGGTGGCGATAACCATCGGAAGCACGCCAAGACCGAACGCAAGGCTCGTCATCACGATAGGGCGGAACCTCATCTTGGCGGCTTCTATGGCGGCATCGGCGATAGAGCGATGATTATTTAGGTGCTCGTTCATCGCAAATTCCACGATCAAAATCGCGTTTTTCGCTGCCAGACCGATTAGAAGCAAAAGTCCGATCTGAAAATATATGTCGTTATTCAGCCCGCGCAAATATGTAAATACGAGCGCGCCGAATACCGAAAACGGCACGGCGGTAAGTACGGCAAGCGGCATGAGCCACCTTTCGTATTGAGCCGCCAGGATCAAAAACACGAAGATCATTCCGAATACGAATGCCTGCGCGCCCTTGCCCGTCTCGCTGACCTCTTGATACGCGGAGCCCGCCCAGCCGATCGAATATCCGCTAGGAAGTTCCTCTTTTATAACCTCTTGGATCGCTGCGATCGCCTGACCCGAGGTGTAGCCCGTGTTTGGCTCACCCATAATCTGCGCTGCCGGGAAGGCATTAAATCTATTAACGGAATCAGGACCCAGCGAGCGCTCAAGCCTCACTAAAGAATTTAACGCGATCAGATCGCCGCTAGCGTTGCGGACGTAGAGCGATTTTAGATCGTTAGGATCGTCTCTGTAGTTTTGCGTAGCGCGGATATAGACCTTAAACGTGCGCCCCATAAGGTTAAAGTCGTTGATATAATACTGCCCGATGGTGGAATTTAGCACGGTGAAAATGTCGGCTATCTTAACGCCTAGCATTTTTACCTTCTCTTTATCTATATAGAGCTTATACTGCGGGAAATCGGTATCCAGCGTCGTTCGCACGAGCTTTAAAGCGGGGTGCTGATTGGCTTTGGCAGTTACGCGATCCATATCGGCGCGAATTTCATCGTAGCTTTTGCCCGTCGTGCTTTGCGCGTAGAGCTCAAATCCACCCGTAAGTGAAAGACCCATGATAGGCGGCGGCGTGACGACGTAGGTCATCGAGTTGCGATCCGCGCCGTAGAGCTCGCCGTTTAGCGCGGCAGCTATGGCGAAGTTGGAATTTTCATCGCCGGGGCGTTCTTTCCAGTCTTTTAGCTTCATAAAAAACGCTCCGCCGTTTTCTCTGAGCGCTCCGGCTAACATATCGTATCCCGCGATTTGGGTTATATCCACGATGTTTGGATGTTTTTTGACGATGCTTGCGATGAAATTTTGATCGGCTTCCGTCCTAGGCAGCGTAGATGCCGACGGAAGCGTAGTCATCGCCATAATCGAACCCTTGTCCTCGTTAGGCACCAGGCCGGTAGGGGTAATTTTAAGAAGCTCTATCATCGCATAGATGATGATGCCCACAAAAACGAGGCTGATTAGTACGTGGCGCAGAACCATGCCGACGCCCGCCGCGTAAATTTTGGTCGAAGCGCTAAAAAGATTATTAAACCATCTTACGAAGAAAAATGGCTCGGATTCCTTTTTTTGCAAGATCAGGGCGCAAAGCGCGGGCGTCAGCGTAAGGGCTACGAAGCCTGAAAAACACACCGAAGCTACGAGCGTTAATGCAAATTGCCTCTGCATAACCCCAGTAAAGCCCTCCATAAACGCAACCGGCACGAAAACCGCCGAAAGCACGAGCACGATCGAGATGACGGGCGCTACGATCTCGCCCATCGCTTTCGTGGTGGCTTCTTTGACGCTAAGATCCGGTTCTTCGTGCAAAATTCTCTCTACGTTTTCGATTACGATGATCGCATCATCCACGACGATACCGATAGCAAGGATGAGCGCAAAGAGAGTGATTAAATTTATAGAAAATCCAAAGGCGTAAATTCCTATAAACGCGCCGCAGATCGATACCGGAGCGGCGAGCGTCGGGATGATCGTAGAGCGGATATTGCCCAGAAACATATACATAACCAAAATAACCAAAATCAGCGCTTCGATAAAGGTGTGTATAACCTCCTCGATAGAGACCTTTACGAAACTCGTCGTATCGTAGGCGACGTCGTAGGTCAGCTCGCCTGGGAAATTTGGTTTAAGCTCGTCTATGCGCTTATTTACCGCTTCAACTACGGCTAGGGCGTTGGCGCCACTTTGCATAAAGATAAGCACAGGCACCATCTCTTTACCGTTAAATTTCGCCGAGATATTGTAGCTTGCGCCGCCAAGTTTGACCTCGGCGACATCTTTTACGCGCAAGAAATTCCCATCTTTTTGCGCGCGTATGATGATATTTTCAAACTCTTCGACGGTTTTTAAACGACCCTCAGGCTTGATCGCATAGACGTAGGGATTGCCTAAGTTCATCGGCTGCTCGCCCATCTTACCCGCGGCGTATTGGCTATTTTGCTCGCTTATTGCGGCGATTATCTCGGCGGTCGTAACGTTAAATTTCTTAAGCAGTTCGGGCTTTACCCAGATCCTCATCGCATAATCTTTCGTGCCCAGCGCCTGAGCCTCTCCGACGCCCGGCACGCGTTTTAGCTCATCTACGACGTTGATAGCTACGTAGTTTTGCATCTCTACGACATCCATCTGCTCGCTAGGATCGTAAAACGCGAGCACTTCCAGCATCGTGCTGCTACGCTCGGTGACGGTTACGCCGTAGCGGCGCACTTCATCGGGAAGTAGCGTAAGAGCTGGCGTGACGCGGTTGTTTACATTGACTTTCGCATCTGCTGGATTTGTGCCGATTTGAAAATATACGTTGATACTAACAGAGCCCGAGGAGCTTGCTGAGCTTTCCATATAGATCATATTTTCAACGCCATTGATTGCGTTTTCAAGAGGGGCTGCGACGACGTCGGCTATCGTCTGTGCATCCGCGCCGCTATATGTAGCGCTAACGACGATTTGCGGCGGCGTGAGTTGCGGATACTCCTCGACGGAGGAATTTTTAAGAGCCAAAACGCCCGCGATTACGATGATGATCGAAACGACGCAGGCAAAAACGGGGCGGTTGATGAAAAATTTAGAAAACATTATTTCCCGCTTTCCGCATTGCTCTGAGACGCTTCAGGTTGCCCCGCTACGTAAGGATCGGTGCTCGCGGGTACGGGAGTGACCTTGGAGCCCACGTTGATCTTTTTAAAATTATCTAAAATGATCTGATCGCCGTCCTGCAGCCCGCTTGAGATCGTCGCAGTGCGGGTATCTTGAGCCGAAATTTTGACCACTTTTTTAGCGACCTTGCCGTCTTGTACGACATAGACTATGGTGTTGCTAAGATCTTGCTTGAGCGCAACTTGCGGAATTTTAAAGCCGTTTTTCTGATAAAAGCCATCGACGCTTATTTTGGTAAAAACCCCCGGGCGAATTTCTAAGTTTGGATTTGGAATTTGAGCTTTGGCGCTGACGGACGCGGTATTTGTATTGATGACGCTATCGATAAAACTTAGCGTGCCGTTGTAGTCCTTGCCGCCGAGATTTATGCTTACCTGACGCCCTAGCTGCTTCCACTGCCCGTTTTTTAAATTTGCATCAAGCTCCAGTCTATCGACGTCCGCGATGCCGAATTCTACGTCGATCGGATCAAATTTAGAAAGCCTAACCAGATCCTCGCCAACGTTTACGTATGCGCCTACGTCCTTTTGCGTATCGCCCGCCATGCCGTCAAAAGGTGCGGTCACGAGCGAGTGGTCAAGATCGATCTTTGCGCTTTTAAAATTTGCTTCAGCCACCATAAACGCGGCCTTTGCGGTGTCGAAATCCTTTTGAGAGATCGTATTGCTGGCTTTTAGCGCCTTGGCTCTTTTGTAGTCCGCCGAGGCGTTTTGCAGATTAGCGTTTGCGCTGTCAAACGCCGCTTGGTAGCGCGAGCGGTCGATTTCGTAGAGCACGTCGCCCTTTTTGACGCTACGACCAGGCTCGAAAAGCTGCTTTTCGATGGTGCCCGAAACCTGCGGCTTTAGCATTATCTCAAGCTCGCTTACGGTCTGTCCGTTAAATTTTAAAATTATCGGCACGTCGGCGGATTTGGCGGTAAATACGCCTACCGGCAGCGCGGGAGCCTCGCCGCCTTGCTTCGCGCCTTTATCTTCCTTTTTTTCAAAATAGGAGCAGCCCGAAACCAAAAATGCTGCGAAAATCAAACTGGCGACTCTTTTCATGTAAATTCCTCTATTTGGATTAAAATTTTGTATTTGTAATAGTTATTACGAATAAATTATAAATTATAATAAAAACTATATAAATAAAACTTAAATTTAACCCGTAAAATAATATATCGGACGGAATTATAGCGGAATTTCGATATAATCGCGCTAAAATTTTAAAGGCTTTTTATGAGAAAAATTCTTACTATCGCGGGTTCGGACAGCGGCGGCGGCGCGGGCATCCAAGCCGATATCAAGACGATCAGCGCGCATAAGATGTTTGCTATGAGCGCTATTACGGCGCTTACGGCGCAAAATTCGCGCGGCGTATTCGGCGTACTGGATGTTCCGCCAGATTTTGTGGAGGTGCAGCTCGATGCGATTTTTAGCGACATCTTTCCGGACGCCGTTAAAATCGGAATGATCTCCAATGAGGGGGTTGCCGAGGCTATCGCAAAGAGTCTGAGCAAGCACGGCGCGAAAAATGTCGTTTTAGATCCCGTGATGGTCGCTACCAGCGGTGGAGTTTTGATGAAACAAAGCGCGCTGCATGCGCTAAAATACAAGCTCGCCCCTGCCGCGGAGATTATCACGCCCAACGTGCGCGAGGCTGAGGTCTTGGCGGAGATGAAAATTTTAAGCTTAGCCGATATGCGCGCCGCAGCGGTTAAAATTTCGCAGTTTTTCGGCGGCGCGATTTTGATTAAAGGCGGCGATCTTGCGGGCGCGGGTGCGGCTTGCGGCGCGGCGGAAACAGATCCGGCGGAAATGAATACAGCGCGAAATTTTAATGCTTCGCAGCGTGAGACGGGCGAAAATGGCGCACGCGAAAATTCTGCGGGTTTGACGAAGAGTGCGAATTTCGCGGACGAAAATTTTACTAGCGGAGGCGGAAATTTAGCGGCGGGCGCGGAGCCCTCTTTTAAACAAAATTTATCCACAGCCTCCCTAGGCGCTGGTTTTAAACCGAGCGGCGAGGGCGGGGATTTGACAAATTTAGCGGTCGATATTTTATACGAAAACGGCAAATTTTATGAGTTTTCCGCGCCTAAAATTTCTACGCGTAACACCCACGGCACGGGCTGCACGCTCTCAAGCGCGATCGCGTGCGCGCTGGCGGCAGGGCTTAGTCTGCCTGCAGCCGTTGCCCATGCCAAAGGCTTCGTGCGTAGGGCGCTCGGCTGGAGTGAGCAGATCGGGCACGGATGCGGCGCGATAGATCATTATTTCACGGTCCAAGGTCCCTTCGGTGCGGATTTTGACGGATCTTGCGCGAACGAAATCAAAATCGTCTCTCGAGACTAAAATTTCAAACGCTCGTCCAGATCCCCGCATTCGTTAAAATTCCAAGGCTCCGCCGCGAAAGCATAGGCTTTAAATGCAACGAAACGGCACGAAATACGCGCCAAAGAGTTCGCCTAGAAGGCTATGATAAACGGCGACTTGCCTAAGGAAAAACGCGCGCTGTCGCATAGGCGTGAAGCTGAAATCAATTGCTTTCGGCGCCTAATTTTGCGTCAAATTTTGACGAGCTTTTAAAATTTACCATAAAATTTTGATTGAGCGCGTAGGCTTTTATGCGAGGCGCTAAAATTTGGTAGCTAGTCAAATTCTAGCCTCAAATTTAATGAGGCAAAATCAAATTTTAGCTGCGCGAGGCGCCGAATTAGTCGTCTCTAACGCACCGTGCGAAGAGGCGATCGGAAATGCCGCTCCAGTCTGCGTAGCCGTTTTTAAAATGCACGAACCACGCCCGAGACGAGCCGTCGGCAAATTTTGTAGAGCTCCAGTAGAAATCGGACTTTACGTATTTAAAAGCGGGATTTATAGCGGGGCTAAATTTAGTTTTATCCGTTATTCTTATCAGCTCATCTACCCTCGGTAGCCGCCAGTCCGAATAAGCCGCAAAATTTAGCCTCTCGCAGCGCTCCTTCGCTTGCTTCCAATCGCCGATAAAAACCCGCTCATCATCCTGCCACATTAGCTTGCCGAGTTTGCTTTCGTCGCATATCACTACGTTTTTATCATTATCTCTATAACAAGTCGCATTTAGGGCGTCTGCATTTAAGAACGCGCAAAATAACGCTAAAATAACCATATGCTTTCTCATCTATCCATCCTTTATAGTTTATAAAATCAATACCGCCTCACGCACCGCACGAAACTGCGAGCAAAAACGCTATCCCAGCCGTCGTTGCCGCCTACGAAATCCACGACCCACGCATTGGACGAGTCGTTGATATATTTTGTAGAGCTTTGGTAGCATAAAAATTCTCCGCTCGCTATGTTTTTAAAAGCGGAATTTATGGCGGGGCTAAATTTAGTTTTATCCGTTATGCTTATTAGTTCATCTATACTCGGCAGCTGCCAGTCCGAATAACCCGCAAAATTTAAATTTTCGCAGTATTTAACGGCTTCGTCATACGCCCCCTCAAATATATCCTTGCCGTCTTGCCACATAAGTTTGTAAATACTATCCGTAACTACGTTTTTGGCATCATCTCTGCTAAAGCCCGCCGTTATATCGCCGCCAAAAGCCACGTTCCAGCAAAGCAAGCAGCCCGTTAGAATAGACATAAATTTACTCATATTTTACCTTTAAGCGTTTGAATTACGCGTAATTATACTCTGTTCCGCGTTCCGCCGCTCATTCGCCTTATGCTTTAAAGTCGTGCCGCGGAGAGCATCCGCTTATCTCTATCCGGAGTTTTTTGCAGCACCGATAATTTTGTAGCGTTAAACGCAGAGCGCGGACTAGCCTCGTTGTTTTGATCTTAAATTACGCTTTGCATGCCTAAAATTTATCTCTAAATTCAGCCTTTTTGCTAAAATTTCACAAAACGTGTCGCCCGTAAAAGAGGCGGCGGGACCAAGCTTAAGGAGAGAAGATGCGCGAGCGGGGGCCTAAAGCTAAATTGCGACCCTGCGCCACTGCTTGCGTGCAATTTAAACGTGACGGGGCTTGCCGCTTAAATTTGAGCCGATTCTGCCCCGATATATTGTTCAATTCGTCAAATTTCATCGCTTGCGCTCGAGTTTTTGCGCCGCTCGCTGCCGCGCTTGTGCGACAAATTTTACTCAAAGTCCTTCTGTGCGATATTCGATACCTCCGTGGCGATCGAGTTGCCCCAAAACACGCCGTCGATCGTGTAGTTTAAAAAGCCGTTTTCTATCTTTAGGTAGCCCGCTTCTTCGCATTTTTTGAAAAATTCCATCAGCTCGCCGAAGCTTTCATCGCCAATGAAGCTTTTTACTCGCGCCAGATCGATTTTATCGTATTGAAAGAGGCTTTTAAAGCGTCCTTGCGCTCTTTGTTTATCGTCAGATTTGCTGATCATTTGCATATTTTCTTTGACGTTGTATAGGCCGTAATTTCCTATATGCCCGCCCGCGCCTTTGCCCAGAGGCAGGACGTCCGCGCCTTGGTGTCCTAGGCGGATATAGCGGTATTCGTCGCGCCCCTTGCGGTTAAATTTAGTGTATTCGAGCACCTCGTAATTGCCCGTGCTAAACAGCTCGCGCGCGAAGGCGTTATGCAGCTCGCGCTCGTAATTTACGTCGTAATAATCCTGCGAGATCGTTTTGCCGAGCGTTGAGCCCTCGAAAAACTGAAGCGAGTAAAAGCTTGTGCTGTCGATGCTCAGCTCGTCTATGAGGCGTGCGTCTTGCAGTACTTCGTCTAAGCTCTGGTTTGGGTAGTTAAAGATGATGTCGGTGCAGAGCATGCCGTCGAAGTTTTGCCGTAGCGCTTTTAGCCGTTTTATTGCGGCGTTTTTGCCGCCTACGCGGTTTAACAGCTTGCGGCCTTTGTCCGAAAACGTCTGCACGCCGATACTGAAGCGATTGACGCCGAGGCTTTCTAGCAGGTGTAATTTGCCTAAATTTAGATTATGCAGTGTGCTTTCTAGACTAAACTCGCAGTCGTCCGAGATGTTAAAATTTACTCTAAGCGCGGTTATTACGGGCTTGAGGTGCTTTTCTTTCAGTATCGTGGGCGTGCCGCCGCCGAAATACACGCTGCGGAAATTTTTGCCTTGTAGATAGGGAAATTTGCCGTATTTTTCGATCTCGCCCAGTAAAAATTTTGTGTAATCGTCCAGCTCGTCATTAAGCTTGGTGCGGTTCATCGAGCAAAACGAGCAGATATTATCGCAAAACGGCACGTGGATGTAGATCACGCCGTCTTTTTCCAAGGGCTCCGTTTGCAAAAACGCCTCCAGCTCCGCGCGGCTCGCCGCCTGCGGTTTTTTGCCCCTCGAAGGGCCTGCGTGCCCCTTTTGTCTTGTCTTAAACATTTCAATCCTCCGCTTGAAATTCGTAAGGTTTGGTGATGACGCAATGAGAGATGTCTTTTAATACTTTGATCTCCAAATTTTTCGTTATTTTCACCGCCTCGTCGTTAAAAATTTTATTTTCGCCGCGCACGGCCAGGATTTTTATCTCGCCGTCAAATTTGAAATCCACCTCGACTTTAAATTTGCCTTCCAGCCGCAGCATAATGGCCTTTTTGGGATACTTCGTCTCGGGCTCGCGCTCTATTTTAAAGCCCACGCCTTCTTTGCAAAAAGACTGATCGCCGCCGCTTTGAGACGCGTTACTTTTCGCGGCGGGTTTTGCGCTCGGGGCATTGGGCGCCGTTTGCGCGGGCGAGCTTTGCGCCGCGGCTAAATTTTGAAATTTAGGCTTGGGCAGGATCTCCTTGGGCGGTTGCTTTTTTGCCTTTTTGGGCTCGGGCTTTGGCGGCGGAAGCTCCTTTTTGACGGGCTCCTCCTTGATTGGCTCAGGAGGCTCCGGCTTTACCGGCTCGGGTTCTTGAAATTTGATCGTCTCGGGCTCGGACGGAATCTGCGGCGGTGCAAATTCTTGCGGCTGCGGGATATTCATAGGCTCAGCAGGTAAAATTTGAGGCTGCGTCTCGTCCGCCGCTTCGTCTTTTTCGCTCGTATCCTCGTTTAAGCTTAACTTGATCCTCATCGTTTCGTCCTTTTTCGGATCCTCGATTAAGCGAGAGTTTAGCGGCAAAAACAAAAGCGCCAAATTTAAAAGCAGCGAGACGAGAAAATAGCGCATTATTTGCTGAGCAGCTCGTAGATTTTATCTACCGCTTCGCCTATGCGAGGCGTGCCGCGAAGTAGCAACGAGGAGGGTACGCTAAGCACTTTGTCGTTTTTTGCGGCGGTTGTTTTTTTAAGCACGGGATTTTGCTTTAAGAAATTTTCGCTATTGCCGCCGCCCATACCGCCGATAACGAGGATGAAATCAGGGTTTTGCGAGAGGATAAACTCTGTAGAAACGATAGGCGTCGAGCCCTCGACGTCGTCCGCGATATTTTTAAGCTCGAGCTTGTTAAAAATGTCACCGGGAAGCGTCTTTTTGCTAAAGCCCGTAAGCGGAGTGGATGAAAACACGGCTAGAATTTTCTTACCCTTTAGCCCGCTGCTTTTAAATGACGCGAATTTCGTCTTTATACCCTCTATCACTTCGGCAGCCTTTTGCTCCTTGCCCGTTATTTTGCCGATTTCTTCGATGTTTTTGTATATGTCATCCACGCTATCGGCTTTGAGCGTGAGCGTTTTTAGATTAAATTTAGCCAGACTTTCGTTTACGTTTGCGGAGTGAAAGCTGGTGACTACCAGATCGGGCTTTAGCTCGACGATTTGCTCGATGTTGGGCTTGGTGTAGGTGCCTACGCTTTTTAGCTTGGCCGTTTTTTCCTCGGGCCAAATTTTAGAAAACTGAAGCGACGAGATGGCTACGAGCTGATCATCAGCACCTAGCATATAGATCATCTCAACGATCGAAGGGTCTAGTACGACAAGCTTTTTTGGTGCCTGGGCGCTAGCGGAAGCTGCCAAAAAGCAGCTTAAAGTAAGTAAAAATGCAACGATTTTTTTCATAGTATCTCCTTTGAAAATTATTTTTACTCTACAAAGTTTTTCGTTTCGCAAACGGATCAAATTTGACGCGCCGCTTGAGCGATAAAATTGATCCGCAGTGCTGCAAAAGCGTTTTCAAATTTAACCAAAACGCCGCTCCGCCCTTTAAAATACTGCCGCGCTATTTTATCGGCACGACGAAGGGCATGCCGCCGTGTTGTAAAATTTCACACTTAAGACCGTAAATTTCGTTTAAAATTTCTTTTGTAAAAAGCTGCTTGACGCCGCCGCTGTAGCGTATCTCGCCGTCTTTCAGCATCACGATCTTGTCGCAAAACATCGCGGCTAAATTCAGATCGTGCATCACCGCCACGGAGAGTAAATTTAGCTCTTTTGTGAGCTTTTCGCAGATTTTCATCATCTCCACGGCGTAGTTTAGATCAAGCGCGCTCGTAGGCTCGTCAAGCAGCAAAACTCTAGGCTCGCTCACCAAAGCGCGCGCGAGCAGCACCCGCTGAAATTCGCCGCCGCTTAGCGAGTTTGCGTTTCGTTTCGCAAACTGCGCCACGTCAAGAAGCCCCATTATCTCGTAGGCCTTTTTAACGTCGTTTTTATCATATCCGCTAAACTGGCTTTTTAAGTGGCAAAAGCGCCCGGTTAGCACGATGTCCTCGACCGTAAGAGGCATGCTTAATACCGTTTTTTGCGGCACGAAGCCTAAAATTTTGGCAAGCTCTTTAAGCGAGTATTGCTCAAGCCTTTTGCTTTCAAGCTCGATGATGCCGCTTTTGGGCGATAAAATTTTTAAAATATTTTTTAAAAGCGTGGACTTGCCGCAGCCGTTTGAACCGAGAATGCCGATAAATTCGCCGTTTTCAAAGCTTAGGCTTATGTTTTTTAGTATCTGCTTTTTGCCGTAGTCGAAGTAAAGCTCGCTAATTTTCACGTCAGATACCCCTGCTGCTGCGGATCGCTAAAAAGAGAAAAAACGGCGCGCCGAAAAATGCCGTAACCACTCCGATAGGCACCTCGGTGGGGCTTAGGATGCTTTTTCCTATCGTATCGCATGCCAGCAGAAAAAACCCGCCCGCAAAGGTGCTGATGGGGATTAGAACAACGTTGCTCGAGGTGCGTAGCAGCATACGCAAGGTGTGCGGGATGATCAGCCCCACAAAGCCTATCATGCCCGTAAACGCGACCGAAAACGCGACCGCGAGCGAAGAGACGATGAGCAGGCGTTTTTTGATCTTTTCGACGTCCACGCCCAGGCTTTGAGCCTCCTCATCGCCGCTTAAGATGACGTTTAGCTCAAAGCGCTTTATATAAAAATACGCCATCGACAGTGCGAGCGGCAGGATGATGTAGGCGATCTTATCCCAGTTTGCCGAGCCTACGTAGCCCATCATCCACGCTACGATCTTGAAGCTGTCCTCGCCGATGAGGTAGGTCGCAAAGCTCGTAAATGCGCCTAAAAACGACGAAAACGCAATACCGATGATTAAAAGCGTGGCGATGGATTTGTTTTTTTTAGAAAGCTTAAAAATCACCACCGAAAGCACCGCTGCGCTGATGAAAGCAAATATGCCGTAGTAAAAATCGGGCAGCTTCAAAAGATACGCTACGACCGCTCCAAACGTCGCAGCAGAAGCGATGCCGATGATGTATGGATCTGCTAACGGGTTTAAAAATACGCTTTGGACAACCACGCCCGAGCTAGCCAAAAGCATACCGATCAAAAAGGCCATTATGACACGTGGTAGGCGGATTTCAAGCAAGATCGTCTCTTTTATTTCATCGATCTTGCTGCCGCTTGCAAATTTGACTATCTCTTGCCACGAGATGTCCGCGCCGCCGAGACTGAGAGAGAAAATACAGAGCACAACCGTGGCGATCGCTAAAATGATGATAATTTTATTTTTAGTAAGCATACTTAAACTCTACGTAATAATTCCGCGCAGCGGCAGGCATATATCTTTGTCCGATCGTTCTGTCTATTCTATAATTACTCGCGGAGAGATCGTATTTTTTATCGAGCAAATTTTTAACGCCCGTGCCGTGCCCGTTTTCATCCGATTGCCGCGCGCTTAGGTCGCTCGGTGCAATGCTCGGCTCAAAGTAATTCGGCGTTTTGGATAAACTTTGATTTTTTGAAATTTGATAGTTGGTCCGCGGCGCATTGTCTTTTTTTTTCGCGCCGTGTTTGTAGCCGCCTGTGTCGATATTTTTAAAATTTTTCTTCAGCGACTGATTTTTCATCATGCCCCCACCCGCTAAATTCGGATCCTTTAGCGAAAGTGGGATAAATTTAAAGCTCGATCTCGCGCTCATCGTTTTTCCTTAGACGAAATTTACGGGTAAAATTTAAACTCACCGCTTATCCTTTCGGCTTTTTCTTGATGTTTAGCTCGACGTTTTGCGTGCCGCTATCTTTTAAAATCGAGATCAAATTTATCACGTCGCCGTAGTTGATCGCTTCGTCGGCGTTTAGTTTTATACTCTCTTTTTGCTTTGGGGTTAAATTTGCGATCTCGCCGCCCAAATTCGTCAAATTTAAGCTTTTTTGCTCGCCGCTTATACTCAAAAGTACTTCTCCGTTAAGTAGATAAAAAACCTCGACGTTTTTATCCTCCTCTTCGTTTAGGCTGGAGCTGCTTTGAGGCAGAGTGATGTCGATGTGAGCAAGCTTGTTAAAAGAAGTCGTCACCATAAAAAAGAGCAAAAGCACGAAGATAACGTCAATCAAATTTAGCATCGAGATACCGGCGTGTTTGCCCTTATCCCTGCGGACATACTTCACAGTTTCTCCTCTCAAAACTTCGCCCAAACAGGCTCATGATGCGGTTTAGATCGTTTAGGATAAAATCTATTTTCTTGTTAATCATCAGATAAAATATCACGCAAGGAATCGCCACGATAAGCCCAAACGCCGTGGTGTAAAGCGCCTCGGAGATGCCCACCGCCACAAGCGGAGCGTCCGTACCGCCGCTAAGGCCGTTAAAAGCCTTGATCATCCCCACTATCGTGCCAAGTAGCCCTAACTGCGGGCTCGCGCTCGCGCAAAGACCCAGTATCCACGTGCGCCGCTCAAGCGAGGTTAGCTGCATAGAGACGGCCTCCTCGGCGATGTAGTCTATCTGCGTCTTGTTCGCGCCCTTGCCTAAATTTTCCACGACGAAAAGTGTTGTTTTGGCAAGCGAGTTTTTGTATTTTTTGCAAAATTCTTTGATTTTTTCGTAATCGCCTTCTAAGATGAGGTTGCAAAGCTTGATTTTAAACGAGCTCGTGGCGTCTATCTCGGTAAATAAAAAATACGCGCCCTTTTCAAGTAGCACCGCAACGCCAAGCACCGATAGACAAAATATCGGCCACATAAACGCGCCGCCGATTTGTACGTATTCGAACATTTTAATCCTAATATTAATTATTAATAGCTCTTTATTATACCGTCGCGTTTATTAAGCTACGATAAAATTTGATATGTTTTTTGATAAAGAATAATGAAATTTTAACGACGCTTCGCAAAAACACGGCGAGCTCGTGCTAAATTTTAAAATTTAAACGGCAAATTTGGGGCAGAAGCCCCAAATTCAGCGCTTTAGTAAGCATACTTAAACTCTACGTAAAAATTCCTCTCCGCGGACGGATAATAAATGCCCTCGCCCCTATTTTCCGTAGTGTCGTAATACGCGAAGTATTTTTTGTCAAAGAGATTTTTGACGCCGCCGGTTATGGAGAAGTTTTTCGTAAATTTATATTTTGCAGAAAAGTCCACCAGCGTCTTTGCGCCCATATATTCGTAGCTGTTGTTTAAAATTTTGGAATAATTCCTAACGGTCGTGTATAAATCGAGCTGCTTGATCGGCTTATAATCGATGCCGAAGACGAATTTTCTTTTAGCTACATACGGCAGCGCTTTGGTCTCTTTTTTGCCGTTTCTTTCGAAGGTGGCTCTTGAGTGTACATAGCTGAAAGATTCGCTCAGCTTCAAAGAATCTTCGATTAAGCTTTGCTCCGCATACAGCTCCGCCCCGTAGCGTTCCGCCTCGTCCAAATTTATATACTCCCTTTCGAATATCCTTTGTCCGAGTCCGTGTAAGGGATCTTTCCATTTTAAAAATATCATATCTTTGGTATCGGTCTTAAATACCGTCGCGCTAAAGAATTGCCCAAAGATTGTATCTTTGATGCCGAGTTCGTAGGTTTTGAAAGTTTCGGGTCTTAGATTGTTAAATTTAAACTCGGTGTGGTTGCCCACTTTTACGACGTCGACGAGCTCTTGCGGAGACGGCGAGACGAAACCTTTTTCAAATTTGAAATAAACGTTTCCTGTCTCGGAATATTTGAAATTCGGAACCACGTCGAATGCATGGCTATTGGTGTGCTTGCTCTCGTTAAAGGCAGACCTTCTAAGAGCCCTGCTTGCGGGTCTTTTCACGTCGTAGTAGGCTCGCTCGTATCTAAAGCCGCCGCCGAGCGAAAACCAATCCGTGAAGTCGTGTTTTTCGACGAGATAGCCGGAATGGATGGTTTTACCCAGCTCGTCGCCTTGAGATAGCTTATCGAATATGTCTTCGTAGTCGTATCCGAACACCAGCTCGCCGCTGCCGTATTTGAATCTATTTTTCAAATTTAGTCCGTATTTTCTGTCGGTAAATTTGGTTTGATAGGCCTGCTTTCTGCCGCCGCCACCTACGATCTCGCCCTCTTGAAGAAATCTTGTTTTCAGATAATAGGGCATTATGCGCGTTTGAAAGCTGTCGCTAAAATCGATCGAGTAATCGATGCTAAGATCGGCTTTGTTGTATTTTTGCGGATCTTGAGTTTCGCCCGATTGTCTTCTGTCTGCTTTGACCTGCTTCAGCGTAAGCGGGCCGCTTTGGTTTTTAAGTTTTTGAGAATAAAAGCTCGGCGTAATGGCGATGCTTTGAGCGTCGCTTATTTTATAATTTATCGCTCCGCTTAGGTAGTATCCTTTGTATTTTTCCTCTTTTCTATAGCTCTTCGAGTCGAAACCCTTCACGCTAAATCGCATAAACAGATCTTCGCTCAGCGGGCCGCCTATGCCCAAAACAGCATCACGGTAGCTATATGATGCGAGTTTGCTCGAGATGTTTACGTAAAATTTGCTCGGTTTTTTCTTTGTGATGATATTGATGACGCCGCCCGTCGTTCCGCCGCCGTAAAGCACCGAGCCGCCGCCCGGGACTATTTCTATTCTTTCTATATCTTCGACGGCGATGAGATTAAAGGGCGTTGCGATGTTTCCGTGCCCGGCCTTTAAAACGTTAAGATCCATACCGTTTATTAATGTCCTGACGTTTGTTTTTGCATAAGGGCCTTGGCCTCTTATATCTATCTCTTCAAGGCCGAATTCTCCGGCATTTCTGATGTAAACGCCGGGAGCTCTTTCGAGCACTTCGCTTACGCTCGTGTAACCGCGATCTTTGATCTCCTCAGAAGTTATGACGTAGACGTTTTTAACCTCGTCTTTTAAAGGCGTCTCAAAGCCCGTCGAGGTTATGACGGTCTTTTTAAGCCTCGTGTTTTGCTCGTCGGCTGCATACAAATTGACGGCAATCAGTAAAGAAAGCATGGTCGATTTGCCCTGATGCTCACCCCAAAATTTTTTCATTTTTGCTCCTTAAAGAAGATTATTTTGCATCGAATTAGTAAGCATAAATACACAATTTGCGCATAAATATAGCCTAAATGAATACTATAATTTTCTTCCTTAATCAATAATTAAAATTAATATCTTAATTATATTGCGATAAATAAAAGCCTCAATTCCGATACGAAGCTTTTGTGTGTTAAATTTTGTCCTCCCGTTTCTCGTTTCAAATTTGGTCGTCCAATTAAGTCGTCAAATTTGCCCACCCTTGCAGCCGAAATTTACTTAAATTTCTCAAAATTTTTAAAATTTGCAGGATTGGGCAATGATTTTGCAGGATCGTGCTACCGCCATTTTTCAAAAAGTGTTATAATAATTTCAGTTTTAAGCGCATCAAACTTTAACTCAAGGAGCTCATGAATGACATAAGCCGAGCGCTGACGAATGAGCACGGATTTATCAAATTTAGCGCGGCAGCCTTGGGCGAATGCCGAGCAGAGCCTAGAGGCGAATTTAAACAACCCGCTACGTAGCTGGGACGGCAGAGATGGGGTGGGCGCGGCGACCGCTAGAAAGGCGATGAGGACTTATGCAGGCGCGCATAAGATGTTTGCAATGAGCGCTATTACGGCGCTTACGGCGCAAAAATCGCGCGACGGACGAGCCAGATTCTGCGTACTGCTCGGGCGCCGTTTTTAGCGCGAGCCGCGGGTCTAAGTCCTGCTTTAAATCCGATTTTGCCGCAGAGTGCGGGCTAGCCTTGATGCTTTGATCTTGAATTTAGACGCTTTGTATGCCTAAAATTTATCTCTAAATTCAGCCCTTTTTGCTAAAATTTCATAAAACGCTCCGCCCGTAAAAGAGGCGGCCGGACTAAGCTTAAGGAGAGAAGATGCGCGAGCAGGACTACGAGGCGCTTAAGGCGAAGTGGCAAAAAGAGTGGAATGAAAAGGGCGAGAAATACGCCAAGGCCGTAAACGATATGGTGGCGTTTGCGGAGGTTCACGGCTGGGACGCCTACGAGGGCGAAGATCCGGTCGATGAGCGCGAGGGTATGACGCAGCTTTGCGAGGCGGTTTTTGAGCTACTAAAGGAAGCCAACGAGCGCGGCGAAACGGAGAAGTTTAGGGCCGATTTTCCGCCCTCAAACGTCATTTTCGACAAAAAGTTGAGAAAGAGGCTAAGAGACATCGATCAAATTTGCCCTCTTGGCGGCGAGAACGTCCTTTTTATCGCCTCAAACGACGACGGCAAGACGCTGTATCTACTGGAGGGCGAGTGCGTGAGCGAAGTGGCGGACGACATCATCGCCGTGGGTAAGTCCAAGCGAAACGAAATTTACGCCCTGCTAAATCAAGACGAGGTATGGCTGATCAGGGACTACGACGGCAAGAGCGGCGGCGAGCTGGTGGCGAGATTTAGCCACGAGCTGGAGATCATCTACGACGAGGCTGAAATTTTACCCTTTAACGATGGCAGCAAGGTGCTTTTGGCCGCCCACGACGGAATTTTTTTGATCTCGCAAAGCGGCGCGAAGCTCATCCATCCGATCTACGAGGATGAGGGCGAGGACGAGGATGAATACGAGTTCGAGATAGCCATGGCAAATGCGACCCTCTCAAACGACAACGAGTTAATCGTCGCGGGCGAGCAAGATACCGATGAGCACGTCCTGATGGATCGCGAGGGCGAGCGACTGGGCGGCATCGGCGCGCAGAGCGCATATCCGCACTTTTGTCTCTTTAGCGCGGACGATACGCAGCTCATCACGAACTCCTGCCACTTCTACAACGGCGTTACGATCGGCGTGGATAGGGTGCTGCTAAAGCGTGGGCTGGAGGTCGAGGCTTATTCGTACGACGAGGAGGGTGAGAAAAATTTCACGCTGATCGACGATGCGATGAGAGTTTACGCGGGCGTGGCAACGCGGGACTTTTACATCCTCGGCGACGCATACGGCTACATCAAAGCAGTCGGCAAGGACGGGCGTAAAATTTGGCGCCACTACCTGGGCGGCACGATAAAGTCTATGGCGATAAGCGATGACGGCAGCGTGCTTTTTGTAGGCACTTACGGCGGCAGACTGCATAAACTACGCCTAGGCGCGGGCCAAGACAGCCACACGATCGGCAACGGCAACCACAAAGAGGAGTTTAGGCTGATCGCTTACGAGGATAAAATTTATCGGTGGTAAAATTTTGCGACGTAGGCTCCTGCGATAGTTTTGCGCTCTTAAGCGCGCTTAAAACGTGGCGCGAGCAGCTTTGAGTGCAGATGAAATTTGATTTGAAGTAGCGCCTTATGGCGGAGCGGATTTGAGCTAAATTTAGCTCGCAGCTCCGTTAAAATCCACGCTCGTCAAACGGGCGCGGACAGATTAAAATTTAAAGGACGGAAATGACCGAGCCAAAAATCGGCGATCTTTTCGCCGTAAAGCTTAAGAGGCGGAACGCGTACTTTACCGCGCAGATCCTAAGTGCTCAGATGGGGCTAGTCGCGCTCGTTTTGGACGGCTTTACGAGCGTGCCGCCCGGGCTAAAAGAAGCGGAAAAGCTTAAGCCGTTTTACTTCGATCATCACTTTTGGAAGCGCGGGGAATTTTATCTCGGCGCAGATGAAATTTTAGACGCCGAGCCCGTTTTCATCGGCAACGCCGCTTTGATTTGCGAGCCGCCGGAGTACGTGAGCTTGCAAAGCATCGAACAGATCTATATGCAGCTTGCGTGGAATGAGCTTCCCAAGGATATTCGCGCTAAATTTAAATACGTCCGTAAGCAAAAGCTTGAAATTTCGCAGCCGCAAAGCAAGGAATTCTATGCCGATTTAGCGCGGCAAAATCCGTTTTGCTACGATATGAAAAGCGCGGTTTGGGATGAAAATTTAAAAAATTTTTTAGAAGCAACGCCGATGATGACGCAGCTTGAGCTAAACTGCACCGCCAAAAGTCTAGATATCTCGTGCACGCACCTGCAGCAGCTAGTTTTGCACGCGAGCGGCACGGAGGAGATCACGCTAAACGGCTCGCTGTGGCGGCTCGTGATAAACGGCGATATCGCGCGGCTAAAAAGCGTGCACTGCCCCTTTGACGGCGAGCTTTTGAGCGTCCAACTAGAGCTAAACGGCGGCGAATTTTGCATTTGCGAGCTTGAAAAGCTGCGCGATCTACAGATATTTTCGCAACGCGGCGAGCGCATTGATCTCGCATGCGTTGCGGCGAGCTTTCCGAATTTGCGCGAAATTTTCATTAACGCGCAGGGCGGCACGCTAAAAAACATCGACACGCTCGCTAAATTTGAACATCTAAAAGACGTCTGGCTAAGTGACGTTTACGGATTTGAACGCTTTCCGACTAGGGCGCAGCTGCCGCATCTAAAACGCCTTTGTTTCTGGTCGGTGCCTAAAGGCGCTTGCGAGGCGGCTAGAGCACAGTTTAAGGGTATAGAAAGCCTCGTAATCAAGCAGCCGCGAAGCAAGCAGTGGCTGGCGCTAAATTTAAACAACCCGCTGCGCCGCTGGGACGGCAGAGAGGGCGTGGGCGCGGCGACTGCCAGAAAGGCGATGAGGGCTTATGCAGGCGCGCACAAGAAGCTAAGTGCCCTCGAAGCAAAACCTGCAAGCAATGAGCTTAAGACCGAGAAAACCGAAATTTTAAAAGAATTTATCGCCGTTTTTAACGCGATAGACGCCAAGCATAGCATCGACACTATGGAGCGCGAGGAGATTTGGGAGGCGTTTTGCAAGCTAGCTGAGCTTGCGGCGGTGGACGCGAAGTCGCAAGAGCGTATCTGGGAGCAAAACGCGGAATTTTGACCGATCAAGCGGTGTGAGCGCCACGATGATAAAACAGCGTGCGAATATTGCGGCGCTCGGGCTTTATTTGGGCGCGACGCATGAGATTTAAAATTTAACGCCGAAGCGGGCTTTGGCGAGCGCGTGGATAAAATTTAAGCCGAGCGGCGGTAGAATTCTGCGGTTTTGATGAAAGCGTTAATTTACGCCGATTTGGCGCGTAAATTTGCGCCTATTAGGGCGAAATAAAATTTAAAGGAGTAAAGATGAGAGGTAAAATTTTAATCGCGGCCTTTACGGCGGCGCTTTTGTGCGGCTGCGCGGCGCACGATGCAAAGCTGGGCAAGGCGGCAAATGCAATGAATGAGAGGAGTGAAAGTGCCGCTGCAGATTGCGGCGTGAGCGAAGGCGTCTGCAAGGTGCCCGCCGTGCAGGGGCCGATGGTAGGCGGCGGCACGGATGAGCACGGCTGCTTAGTCGCCGCGGGGCAGAGCTTTTCAAAGATCAAGAATAGCTGCGTGCAGGTTTTTGATGTCGCGGACGTGAGGCTGCACGACCCCGATAACGCTACGCTTGCGATCTACGGGATATTTTCCGCGGATAAAAGCAGGGTAGAAATTTTTTGGGCGAGCTTGCCGCAGAGCGAAATTTTAAGCAAAGTTAAGGGCGGCTACTACGTCTCGAAAGACGGCAAAATTTCGCTGCTAAAAACAAAAATCGGCAAGGGCTATAAGATCCGCAGAAAATAGCGGGTGAAATTTTAAGCCCGCTAAATTTCGCGCGCCGCGAAAGAATTTAACTCAAACGCGCCAGGACTTAGGCCTGCTCAGCAGGCTAAGACGTAAATTTAGAGCAAATTAATACCGAGCTGATTCGATTATTAGCAGTATCTGCCGTCTATAAAAATTTAATCAAAGAAGCAAAAATTGAGGTCATAAAAGTCAATCTACAAAAATCATACCGTATCCTAAATCCGGGCGCGACCACGCTCGTATCGGCCAAATACGATGGCGACGTCAATGCGATGGCGATAACGTGGGCGCAGGCGCTTGACTACGACAAGGTTACCATCGTGCCGCACAACGGCTCGTACACGAGGACGCTCATCGAAAAGAGCGGGTATTTCGCCGTGCAGATCCCCACGGCAGCGCAGGCGGAGCTGGTTAGCGAGCTGGGCGCCGAGAACAACTCGCGCTTTGATAACGCGGACAAGATGAAAAACGTGGAAATTTTTTATAAAGATGACTTCGATGTGCCGCTGATCGCGGGCTGCGCCGCATGGCTCGTTTGCAAGCGTATCCCCGAGCCTCATAACGAGCAGAGCTATGATCTTTTCATCGGCGAGGTCGTCGCGGCGTATGCGGACGAGCGGATCTTTGACGGCGGACGCTGGCTGTTTGAAAAGATCCCTGACGAGTTAAAAACGCTTCACTACGTCGCCGGCGGTCGGTATTATCTAGACGGCAAGGCGGTGGATACCAAGCGCACGCCCATAAGCGACGAATAAACCGCCCCGCAAAATGCGGGTGAATTTGTAAATTTAAAACGAGCGCACGCGTGAATACGCGGCGGGTTTTAGTAAAATTTCAAACTGAAGAACTCAAGAAAGGATAGAAAATGAAAAAATATATCGTCATCACCGGCGCAAGTTCGGGTATCGGAGCGGCCGCGGCAAAGGCGTTTGCGAGGCGCGGAGAAAATTTGATCCTAATCGCGCGCAGAGCGGAGCTACTACAAAATTTAAAGGACGAGATCGCGCAGATCGCGCCCAAACTAGACGTCGTGATTAAAATTTGCGACCTTGCGAATAGCGAGAACGTCCTGACGCTTTGGGACGAGCTAAAAAGCTACGAGCTAAAGGCGCTCATAAATAACGCTGGCTTTGGGGATTTTGGTTTAGTGGGAGAGCAGGATTTACAAAAAACGGTAAGAATGATAGACCTAAACGTAACCGCGCTCGCGATACTTTCGAGCTTATTTACGCGAGATTACAAACGCAAACAAACTCAGCTTATAAACATCTCCTCCGTGGGCGGCTATTTTCTGGCGCCCGGCGTCGTGCCGTATTGCGCTACAAAATTTTTCGTAAGCGCTTTCACCGAGGGTTTGAGCCACGAGCTGGCGCAGGATAAAGACGCCAAAATGCAGGCTAAAGTTCTAGCTCCCGCCGCGACTAAAAGCGAGTTTTGCGACGTAGCTTCGGGAAAGCGCGGATTTGATTACGATGCGGCGTTTTCGCAATACCACAGCAGCGAACAAACGGCAGAATTTTTGCTCACGCTTTACGATAGTGATGCATGCATCGGAGAGGTGGATTTGGCTAGCTTCGAATTTAAACTTAGCGAACCGAAATTTAATTATATAGCAGCCGCCAAATAGCGGATCGGGCGAGGCGCAAGCTCACTTATAGCTTGCGCTGTTAAGTTGCTTCTTTACGTGCGAGCAGGACTTGATTAGCTTCGTAGCGACAAGCTGCGCAGGCAGGCGCCTTTGAATTTTACGCATTTATAGATCGCGCTACGTGCCGTGCCGACGATATGCGCGTAAAATTTAGAATAACGTAGCGCCGGAGTTAAATTTGACTGCAAAGCGCGATAAAATTTAAAGAAAATCAAGGAGCGAAAATGGGAAAATCCGCCTTGGTGCTTGGCGCTACGGGCGTCGTGGGCAGAGAGCTGGTACGCGAGCTTTGCGAGAGCCCGGGTTACGATGAGGTAGAGGTATGGGCGCGCCGCGAGATAGGCTTTTGCCACCCTAAGCTTCGCGCGCGGATCATTGATTTTGAGGGTATCTCGGATATCGCACCGCATAAATTTGACGAAATTTTTTGAGCGCTGGGCACGACGATGAAGCGGGCGGGCTCGCGCGAGGCGTTTTTGCGCGTGGACGTGGACTACGTCTATGCGGCGGCGAAGTGGGGCAAAGCAGCGGGCGTGCGGCGCTTTGTGCTCGTATCATCTCCGGGTGCGAACGAGGGTTCGCCAAGCTTTTATCTGCGCGCCAAAGGACGTATTGAGCGGCGCGTGAGCGAGCTTGGTTTTGAGAGTCTTCAGATCGTCCGTCCGCCGATAATCTTGGGCGAGAGACCTGATGCTCGCCCGCTAGAACGGCTCGCGGCGGCGGTTTTTAAACTGCTGCCCGCCTGCGTGCTCGGTAAATTTAGACCGCTTAGCGGCGCAAGTATCGCCCGCTGCGAGCGTGATTTTTGGCTCAAAATCCTATAAAAATTCGCTCATTTTTTCTCTTTATTTTGTTTGATCTCCTCAAGACTTAGACCGCTTTTACCGATGCTGTCCATACCGAGCGTTTCGATCATCACGAGTATTGCGGCTGGGTCTTTGCCTAATACGCGTGCTAGCGTATTCGTAATCTCGGCGATGATTTGCTTTTTTTGCTCTTTTGTAGGCTCCGGAGCGGCTACTTTTATATTTACGAATGGCATTTTCTCTCCTTAAATTTTGATAAAGCAGGGCTAATTATATCAAATTTTAGCCTGTTACCCGTCTCGCTTGCGTTCTAAAATTTAAGTAGATGTATTAAAATTTAACTTTAAATTTGATTTAAAGCTAGTATGATTATTATGTGATTTGGTAGTAGTAAAACTTTGATAAATTTACCCAAAAGGAGCGAATATGCGTAAGAATTTTTTCGGTTCTATCGTTTTGGCTGCGGTCTTGGTGGGCGGCGCGTTTATGGCGGTGCCTCAGACTGCGAGTGCGGGCGTTTTGGCGCATCAGGTAAAAACCCAAGGCGAGCTTGGCTCGGTGTTTATCAACCCATACGACGTGGCGCCTCTTACGGCCGTCATCGATAGGGCGGGCAAGGACATCAAGGATATCCACGTGCGGGTGCTAGGAAAACCTAACGGCGGCATCGACATCGCCTATAACGTCTCCGAACATGCGCTACTGACGCACGACGGCGTGCCGATCTGGGGGCTGTATCCGGATTATCTAAACGAGGTCGAAGTAAGCTACGTTTTTAACGGCGAAAAGAAGGTTGAAAAGTATAAAATTTATGCTCAGCCAATCGTAACGTATAGCCGCGATTATAGATTTAGCCATATGCAAAAGATGAAGGTCAAAAAGGTCGATCCTGCGTTTAAAAACAGGCTCTATCTCATCAACAACACCATCACGAGCGTTTATAAGCCGCTTGATTGGAAAAACGGCGGTGCCGCTAGCTGGAACGACTTCACCGAAAATTTCGTCGTCGATACGCAGGGCGAGGTCAGATGGTATCTGGACTATCAGAAATTTTACGACCGCAGCGAGCGCAGAGTGATGGACGGCGGCATGATGATGGGCTTTCACCAGCTGCCAAACGGCGATCTGAGCTGGGGTATGGCGCAGCGATATATGCGCTACGACATTATGGGCAAGGAGGTGTATAACCGCGAGCTGCCGCGCGGCTACATCGACCTTAGCCACGAGGTGATGCCGCTAAAAGGCGATCACTTGCTGCTTCGCGTCGGTAAATACAACTATCACCACGCAGACGGCAGAATTTCGCACACGATCAGAGATCACATCATCGAAGTGGACGGCAGCGGCAAGGTCGTGGACGAGTGGGATCTGAATGAAATTTTCGGCAAAAACGTCTACCGCAGCAACCTCATCAAGGCTCTTGATGCTCGCGCCGTGTGCCTAAATATCGACATGGACGCCAAAGAGATCAAAATCAGCGACGATCTGCCATTCGGCGACGTGACCTCGACCGGCACGGGACGCAACTGGGCGCACGTAAACTCGATCTCATATGACCCTAGCGACGACGGCATCATCCTCTCGCTTCGCCACCAAGGCATCGTGAAGATCGGCCGCGACAAAAAAGTAAAATGGATCCTCGCATCGCCTGAAGGCTGGAGCGCGGACTTTAAAGAAAAAGTGCTAGTGCCCGTGGATAAAAACGGCAACAAAATAAAATGCGAAAACTCAAGATGCGAGGGCGATTTTGACTGGTCGTGGACGCAGCACACCGCGTGGCTGACTCCGCGCTACGACAACAAGGGCAGCGTAAAGCATATAAGCGTATTTGACAACGGCGACGGCCGCGGCATGGAGCAGCCTGCGCTAAAAGAGCAAAAATACTCTCGCGCGGTCGAGTATAAGATCGACGAGCAAAAGGGCACCGTCGAGCAGACGTGGGAGTTTGGCAAGGAGCGCGGATTTGATTTCTACAGCGCGGTTACTAGCGTCGTGGAGTGGCAAAAGGATAAAAGCACGTACTTCATCTCAAGCTCGAACGTCTATCTGCTAAAGCCCGATAAGACGATCAAAATGGTGCTAGTGGAGATCGACCCTAAAACAAACGACGTTAAATTTGAAATGGACGTGGAGTCTGCGTCTAGAGACGACGTAGCCTACCGTGCGATGGTGATCGATCCGAATATCTTTGATTATTAAAATTTCGCGGCGAGATTAAATTTGCTGGGATTGCCGCAGTAAATTTAGAATTTACTGCGGCGGGTTAAATTCGGTTTGGAATTTAACCCGCTTGCTTAAATTTTACCCACCGCGTCGTCGAAATTCGGCTTATCAAATTTGCCGAATTTTATCTTTTAAGACTTAAATTCTACTCGCTTATAAAATATTTCTGAGCGTATGCAGCGTCGTTGTAAAGCCCTTCGCCGTATCTGTCTTTACCGTAATTTTTAATTATCTCTTGCCCTGCGCTTGAAGCTACGAAATCTATAAAATCTTTCGATTTCTTGCTTTCGGCAGTATCGCTATCGTTTTGTCTTAGGGCGCAATACGTATTTATTAGATATTTATCGCCACGAAATAGAATTTCGCTGGATTTTATATCTTTTTTCGCCACGACCCAAGTACTGCTATCGCTCATAAAATATGCTCCGTTTTTATCAGCTTTTAAAAGAGTCGCTAACATAAAATCTTTATTTGCCTCATACCACTGGCCTTGCGGAACGATATTTGCCATTTTCCAGATACTAAGCTCTTTTTTATGAGTTCCGGAGTTGTCCGCTCTGGTGTAAAAAAGGCTTTGGGATTTGGCTATATCGGTATAGGCCTCTGTTACGTTTTGGGCGGTTTTTATCTTTGCGGGATCGTTTTTAGGCCCTACGATAAAAAACTCGTTTGATCCGATCAACGTCCTTTGCGTAGCCCAGCCCTCTTTTACGGCGCTTATTTCCGCCTTTGGAGCGTGAACCATAGCGATATCTATCTTTTTATTTTTCAAAAGTTCGAGAGTCTGACCGCTTCCTGCTTTTATCCAGCAAATTTTGGTGTCGTTTGCCTTGCTAAATTCATTAGATAAAACTTCGAGTAGCCCAAGCTCTCCCGGGCTTCCCGTAGCAAGCTTTAGCTCCGTTTTTCCATCTCCATACACTGCGGTGCACTCACTCGCCATCAAACTGGCGCATAGCAAAATCGCGATACAAATAGACTTTTTCATAGCTACTCCTTGTTTTGAAATGTAAAATTTCAGGCATTATACAACCAAGGAACTTAAACTCGAAATGGTTAAAGAATTAAAAAAGAAGCTCGTTGCTTAGATTTTATTTCAAATTTACCCTTTATTTTATACAATCTTTAAAATTTACCGCAAAGGAATTTTATGAAAATCGCTAAATTTTTAAGAATTTTAGCTGCCGTTTGCTTACTTGGCTCGGGCGCAAACGCGCTAGAGGAGGGCGTTAATTATCAAGTGTTGCAAAAGCCGCTAAACGTGCCGAAAAACAGCGTCGTTAAAATTTTTAACTACGAGTGTCCGCACTGCTATGTGTTTGATAGGACGGTCACGCCGCAGCTAATGAAAAAGCTTGATGGGACGGAGTTTTTGCCGTGGCATCTAAAGACCAAAGGCGTGTTCGGACAGACCGCAAGCGGCGTATTCGCAGCCCTCATCGTGCTTGATGAAAAGGACGATGTGAGCCTACTAAGCGATGAGTCAAAATTTAAAAAGGCGAAATTCGCGATTTACAAAGCGATCCACGACAAAAAGGACGATTTTGGTGGCGGCAGTGATAAACAAAGGTTCATCAAAACCGCGCTGGATGCCGCGGGCGTGAGCATGAGCGAATACGAAGCTGCGCTTGCTAGCAAAAAGGCGCAGGCTCTGCTCGCGCAGTGGGACGCGGGCTACGAAGTCGCGGTGATTTCAGGCGTGCCGGCATTTGTCGTCAGCGGCAAGTATCTCTTAAACACGGCTTCGTTCGGCTCCGTCGATGAAATGGCCGCCGCGGTAAAGGAGCTGCTGGCGAAATAGGTCTTGTCGCATTAAATTTAGCCGCGCCAAAGCAAATTTTGTTTTATGCACCGCGTTAAATTTGGCCGCGGGGCTTCCAGTAAATTTTATCGCTAAGCCGCGCGGCACGATAACGACTAAATTTTACGTTTTCAAGGCACGGGTTTCGGCGAGTAAAATTTGAGCTAAAATTTAAAAATTTGACTTTAAATTTAAATGTAAAATTTCAAGGTGAAGTATTTTACGTCAGACGAGGCAGCGGCAAACGAGGCGAGGGAGCGGACTCGCTCGTCCGTGACCGAACCCGAGCGAGCCGCTAACGAAGTATGACGGAAAAAGACGAGCCGCAAAATAAAATTTAATGCCAAATTTGAACGTAGAAATTTCAAGGTGAAGTATTTTTGTCATAGACGAGGCGGATAAGCAAGGGCAAAGGAGCGTATATATAATACGTGACTGCAGCCCGCAGCGAAATCCAACGAAGTATAGGGCAAAAAGACAAGCCGCTAAATTTAGATTACTCGCCGCTTAGCAGTATATATCCACTTTCACTGATATTTTTAAATTTAACCCCCAGCTCTCGCTTTAGCCTCAGCACGACGTTTTGTATCGCGCCCTTACTCGTTTGCTCGCCCTCATAGACGAACTCCTCGATCATCTCGTAGCTCACGAGCTTGTTTAGATTATACGCAAAGAGCCAAAAGAGCTTGTTTTGCAAAAAGGATAGATAGATTTCCTCGCCGTTTTTGTAGATCTTTTCTTTGGTGAGATTTATGCTCGTTTGCGGGCTCAGGCGCACGAGCTTTTCGTCCTTTTCGTAGGTTAGAGCCACTAGCAGGCGGCAAAGCGCGGCGATATCGACGGGCTTTTTTAGAAACGACGCCGCGCCGTGCTCGATGCTTTTGATGAGATTGTCGTCGGTGTCGTAGGAGGTAAAGACGATAAATTTTTGCGCGGGCTTTATGCGCATCATCTCCTTCATCATCTCAAAGCCGTTCATCGCGGGCATGTGGATGTCGGTGATGACGATGGCGGGGGCTAGCTTTTTAAAGCGCTCCAGCCCCTCTAGCCCGTCGCCCGCACCCCAGACGCTCAGGCAATACGGCTTTAGTCCGCCTATTAGCAGCTCCCTTGCGATCTCGTCGTCCTCGACGATGAGGACGGTCAGGTCTTTGAGTAGCTTTAAATGCTCTTGCATCTCACTCCTTTAAATTTATCTCAAAGCTCAGCTCAAACGTCGTCGGATCGCCCGCGCTTAGTAGCTTGACGTCGCCTGAAAGCTTCTCGTTTGCGAGCTTTTTACCGAAATACAGCCCGATACCGCTTCCTTGCTTTTTGGTAGTTTTTGGCTGGGTTAAAATTTTATCCCGAAGCTCCTTACTCACGCCGCTGCCGTAGTCCGTGACGGATATTTTGCACGTGCCGTTTTCAAATTTGACGTCGATAAAAATTTGCCGCTTGGCGATCTCATCTTTGTATCGTTCCACGACCGCGTCCTTGGCGTTGTGTATGAGGATGAGCAAAATTTGCTGCACGATGCCCATCCGCTGCGTGGCCTCTTCGTCTTGAAACTCGCGCAGGCTTACCGCGACGTTTGCCTTGCTAAGCTCGGTGTGCATTAGCTTTAGTAGGTCTTTGATGCAGCGCTGCACGCTAAATTTTTGCGGACTGTCGCTAGTTTTATAAAAATTTCTAAAAATCTCGATCGTGTCGCTTAAAAGCACGGTCGCGGCTTGGCCTTTTTGCAGCATACTCTCTAGCGTGGCGGCGTCTAGCTTGCCGTCTTTTTGCAGCATGAGTAGGCTTGAGATCATCAAATTTAGCGAATTAACCGGCTGGATAAACTGATGATTTATACCGCTGATTAGCTCGCCCGCCTCGCTCATACGGGCTTTGTGCTTGAGCAGGGCTTCGTAGTCGTCTTGTAGGTTTTTGATTTTTGAGTACATAAAGTTATGTAAGAAATTTGCCACTAACGCCAGCGCTGCGAACGCAAAAAGCAGGATGAGGGCGTTTTTTAGCACGGAGTTAAGCAGCGCGGCGAGCTCCTTTTCGTTATCGGTGCCGGCTCCTATAAACCAGTTTAGCGTGGGGATCTCGGCGACGGAGATGAAATTTGAGCCGATATTTAGGCTCGTGATGTCCTCATCGCGCAAAAAAAGCTCTTTAAATTTATCCTCGATCTGCTTTTTTAGCGCCGCGTCCTTCATCGGCGTTAAAATTTCGCCGCCGTGGGTGACGATAAAGGCGTAGGAATCGGGTGCTAGCTTAAATTTTTCCATATTTTTTAGTATGTTTTGCAACTTCACCACGCCGCAAAACACTCCCGCAAACGAGCCGCCGTCCAGCACGGGCACGCATAAATTTAGCGTCGGCTCGCCTAAAATTTTATGGCGCTGCATAAAATTTACCGTGGGTGCGAGCGTGCTTTTGGTCTCCTCAAACCAAACAAGCCCCGTACGCAGGCTCTTTGACATAGTTCCATAGCCCCCTAGCTCCTTACTGTCTACGAAAATTTCTCCGTCCTCGCGCAAAAACTGCAAGGCGTCAAATTCTGCTGAGTTTTCTTTAAAAAGCCGTATGAAGTCGCCCAGTTTTTCGCCGTCTTGCGAGATGCCCGCGTTTTGTATAAATTTAGCCGCACGCACCAGCGAGTGCAGCCGCTCATCCAGCCAAAACGAGAAATTCCCGACCATATTTTCGCTAGCGGCGATCTTGTTTTTATCCGCGAGCGTCGTGATCTGCGCCTTGGCGTCCTCGTAGTTTTTCACGCCCAAAAGCACCACGAAAAGGCTTGCGAAAATGATGATGAAGTAAATTTTAAAATTATGTTCGCGTAAGGCTTTCATACGGCGAGTATAGCAAAATCGGTCTAAATTTAGACCGATTTAAGCTTTTTTCAGAGTTAAAATTTTGCAAACGAACATCGCGGCAAGCACGACGAAGCAGACGCCAAAGCCGATTAGCGTGCAGTCAGCCATCGACATAAATTTGCTTGACGGGATCAGGTACCAGCCGTCCTCGTAAAGATCGACGAGATACTTCTGAAAGCCGCTTAGCGTGACGCCCTCGGGCACTAGCGGATTATCGTAGCCGCAGTCGCCGGTAGGCAAGAACCAATCCGGCGCCCACCGCTCAAGCGGCAGGCCGAACGGATAGTGTGGCTCGGTCGAGCAGCCTTGTACGCCGAACGGATCGTCTCCGTGCACGGCGTCGTGGATCTTGGCGAGCTTGACGCTATACATTATGCCCTGGATCGCGCCCCAAAAGGCTAGCAGGTAGCCCGCGAGCGCGAGGAGCAAATTTTTAGGATTTACGATCGCGACTAGCCCTCCTAGCGCCATGCACAAAAATGCAAAGCGGATATAGACGCACTGCTCGCAAGGCGGCATATAGACGTAGTTTTGAAACAGCGAGTGCGCGAGGATAACAAGCCCTATGCTCACTACTATGAGGATCGCCCACGGCATGCGGCTATCGCCGAATTTCGCTATTTTTTCCGCAAATTTCATGCCCGCGCCCTATTTTTTAAGCAGCTCTTCTACTAGCTGCGCCATGCCGTCGATAGAGCTGATGGACTTCGTCATGATGAGGTATTTGCCGTTTACGACGAACGCCGGCACACCCTGGATCTTGGCTACGTCGTAGCTCTCGTCCCATTTTTTAAGCAGTTCGGCGACCTTTGGGTCCTCTAGTTTTTTTTGATAGTCCGCCTCGCTAATGCCGGCCGCGTCAAGCCCCGTCTTTAAAAACGCAGCCTCGTCCTTGCCGTCGCTCCAGCGCTGCTTTTGATCGTGATAGGCCTTGTAGTAGGCAAATTTAGCCTTTTTAAACAGCGAGTTTTCATCTAGCAGGCTTACGCCTTTTTCCTCGTCCATCACGGCTAAGACGGCAAAAATTTTACTCGCTGCCTCGCCGTATTCGCCCTTGGTTTTTAGATGAAACGGTACATATTTTAGCCCCGCAACCTTTTCTACGACCTTTGGGGTGACGGTTTTGTCGTATTTGTAGCAAAACGGGCATGCGTAGCTAAAGACCTTAACCAGCGTGTTTTGCTCTACGGATAGCGGTTTTTCGAGCTTTACGTAGTCCTCACCCTCGGTAAATGCTGACGCGCTAAGGGCGCCAAACATCGCTACGGCTAAAAAGCCTTTGCTAAATTTAGAAAGTAGGTTCATGGAATGCTCCTTAAAATGATTTTGTTTGCGTTAATTTTATATTCTCTCGCCGCCGCAAAACTCACGCTAAGATAAATTTTAGATTAAATTTATAAAATTTCGACTAAATTTTGGCACAAAAGTCAAAATTTGAAATTATTTTTTATAATTAAGCAAGTTTTAATAAACGCGTGATTTCTACGTTAGCGAGGTTGATTAAAATTACGGTATCAAATCAATTCAAAGGAGAATAAGATGAAGCGAACTCTTTCCTCATTTGCGCTAGCTGTGGCGCTTTTAGGCGGTCTAAGCACGGCCGCGCTGGCTATCGGCGGACCTAGCGGCGCACACATCGACTACGGCATCCCGGGCAAGATCGGCGAAGTAGTCGTAAACCCATACGACATCGCGCCTTTAACGGCGGTGATCAAAAACGGCGGCTACACGCTAGCAAACGCCAAAGTTACTATCGTACCAAAGCCGGGCGGTCAGGTTATCAGCTATAAAGTCGCCGACAAGCACCTTCGCACGCACGGCGGAATCCCTGTTTTCGGACTTTACCCTGACTATCAAAACACCGTCGAGGTCGAGTACGATAAAATTTACAAGGGACAAACCGAGCACGTAAAAGAAACCTATAAAATTTACGCTCCTGCGATTTATCTAGAGAGCTCGGGCATGCCGTCTCAAAAGGGCGCGCTGTTTGATAAAATCGAAGTCGTGAAGGCTCCGAGCGCCAAATTTGCCAACCGCCTTTACTACGTAAATAACTTCGTAAATAAAACCGGCAAGGGCACCAAAGTCGTGTGGAACAACCCTGCAGGCGGCGCGATCGAGTGGAACTACAGCCCGAATAACTTCATCCTAGACACCAAAGGCGAAGTGCGCTGGTATCTGGAGCCGAGTAAAATTTACGATCTCAAGCAGCCCTTTAGCGCGGGCGTCATGATGGGCTTTAAACAAAACGACGACGGCGCGATGACGTGGGGCTATGGGCAGCGATACGCCAAATACGACATAATGGGCCGCGAAATTTTTAACCGCGAGCTACCTGCGGGATACAACGACTTCTCGCACTCCATGGACGTTGCGCAAAATGGCCACTACTTCCTCCGCGCGGCAAACGCCAACTATAAACGCGCCGACGGCAAAAACGTCCGCACCGTGCGCGACGTCATCGTCGAGGTTGATCGCGACGGCAACGTCGTAGATGATTTTAGATTATATGAAATTTTAGATCCTTACCGCGACATCGTGCTAAAAACGCTCGATCAGGGCGCGGTGTGCCTAAATATCGACGCCAGCAAGGCTGGCCACACCGCGAGCACGGACGAGCTAGCCGCGATGGATACGAACGAAAAATGGGGCGACATCGTGGGCTCGGGCCCCGGACGCAATTGGGCGCACGTAAATAGCGTGGACTACGACCCGTCTGATGATAGTATCATCATCTCCAGCCGCCACCAAGACGCCGTCATCAAGATCGGCCGCGACAAAAAAGTCAAGTGGATAATGGGCGCGCACAAAGGCTGGAAGGATCAGTTTAAGGGCTACTTGCTTCAGCCGGTGGATAAAGACGGCAAAAAGATCGTCTGCGAGGACGAATACTCAAAATGCCCGGGCTACGAGAGCGAAACGGGCGGGTTTGACTGGCAGTGGACACAGCATACGGCGTTTCGCATCGACAGCAAGTCCAAAAAAGGCGTCGTCTATCTCACCGTCTTTGACAACGGCGACACCCGCGGCATGGAGCAGCCTGCGATGGCGGGTATGAAATACTCCCGCGCGGTCGTCTACAAAATCGACGAAAAAGCTAAAACCGTCGAGCAAGTCTGGGAATACGGCAAACAGCGCGGCAGCGAGTGGTACAGCTCGGTCACTTCGCTCGCGCAGTATCAAGACGACCTTGATAGCGTGATGGTCTACTCTGCGGTTGCGGGCATGCAGTTTGACATCGCCAAGGGCCGCCCGGTGGGAATGCCAAGCCCTCACATCGACGAGTTTGAATGGGGGGCAAAAGAGCCGTCAATCGAAATCAAAATGACCAACGCGATGGGCTATCAGGCGTTTCCGTTTAGCCTAGAAAAGGCATTTGAGAAGTAAAATTTTAAAATTTAGCGGTCGCGTTTCGGGCGCGGCCGCTTTTGTTTTAGATTATGGTCAAATTCTACACATCTACTCGATAGAATTTCATCCGAATTTGCTAAATTTTATCCCTCGGTACGGCAAAATTTAGCCGAAAACATAGCTCTTTGTTCTAGATAAAATTTAATCATCGGATTTGCGATTTCGCGCTCCGCTTTTGCTATAATTTCGCTCTGCTAAAATTAATAAGCGTTATTTCGGTATAGACGAGGTAGCGCACGGTTTGGATGAAATTTGCATCCCGCTTGAGGGCAGGGGACGACGGGTATGAGGTTAATGCGCCCAAAGGATATTCGTGCGGCAAGGCGGCGCAGCAAAGGAAAAAGAGTGGAAAAATCCAGAAAAAAGGAACTCAAAAAGCTCGCGGCACAGCGGCAGCGAGATGCATTTGAAAAGAGCCTGTCTATGAATAGGGCGGAGTTTGAGGGGCTATTTGAGTTCCTAGACGAGGGCTTGGCGCATCGCGACTGCGACGGTACGCATAGCCTCACGCTGGAGTTTTTGCGAGCTCGGCGCGCGCTGAATGAGACGGCGGTCCTAGACTTTTGCGAGCAAAATGGCGGATATTGCGACCGCGAAGTTCTAAACAACGTGCAAAATTGCTTCGAATTTTAAGGGGCTGTGCGCAGAGAGATAGGGTTTCGCAAGCGTCGTTTCAAAGAGGCAGTGCGTAAAATTTAGTAAAATTTTAGCGGCGCGAGGGCTCAAAAGTAGGGCTAAAGCAGCGTTTGCGGTGCGAACTGCCGCCGTGCAATAAGCACAAAGCCCACCGCGCCAAACATGCGGGCCTTTTGTAGAATTAATGCTATAGTTTTTAAATTTGACGCAAAAGGCGGGCAACTCGCCGTCAAAACGGCAATTAAAGCGTGGTGTGACGGGGCTTGTATGAACTTAAGAGCGGTATTGCTCGCTTAATTTAACGATACAAGACGGCGCGGAGACCTGGAGTTTGCCCCCTTAAATTTTATTGCGGTAGCCATCAGGCGGACAGAGATATGCTATGGACGTTTTCATTGAGCGAGCTTGCCGCAGACGCTTTGCTGTGCGACAAGCAGGTTGATTGCAAGATTAGGAAAACTCGCACAAAGCGCTTTTACGCGAGAGGACTTTGCTGCGGTGCCGACGTAAATTTTATCTGCGCGGCATTTAAATTTAGCCTAAAATTTCCCCGACTAAAAACAGCGCCGACATCGCAAACGTGCAGAGCGCGACGATCTTTAGCTGTCCGTCGAAATCGCGACACTCCCGCACCTGCAAAACGAAAAATAGGTGCCGAATAAGCGGCATGAAGCTCGCTATATAGAGTAATTTTACGCCCGAATCTCCGCGCAAAAGCGAGTAGCAGAGCATTAGCCCCGCTCCGCCCGCGATTAGCGCGTAGTGGTAGCGCTTGGCCGCGCGCAGTCCGATACGCACGGGGATCGTGCGCTTGCCTTTGAGCGCATCGTTTTGTACGTCGCGCATATTATTTAAATTTAGCACGGCGGTGCTTAGCATCCCGCACGCGCACGCAGGCAGCAGCAGCGCCGCATCGAGCGAACGCGCGTATAAAAAGTACGAGCCCAGCACGCTAAGTAGCCCAAAAAACAAAAACACGAAAACGTCGCCAAGTCCCTTATATCCGTATGCGCCGGCGCCCACGGTGTAGCGGATCGCCGCGTATATCGACGCGCCGCCTAGCGCTAAAAACAGTAGCACGAGATAAAATCGCTCGCCAAACGCCAAAACGCTCAGCGTGAAGCTGCAAAGCGCTGAAAGCAGCGCCGTAGCGACGATGATGCGCTTCATCTGCTTGGCGCTCATCTGTCCCGTTTGGATCGCGCGGCGCGGCCCCAGCCTGCCATCATCGTCGGTGCCTTTTACCGCGTCGCCATAGTCGTTGGCGTAGTCGCTAAGTACCTGAAACAACAGCGTCGTAAGCAGCGCCAGCGCGAAAATATCGGCTCTAAACGCGCCCGCATCGTATGCCACGCCGCTACCGAGCAGTACGCCCGAGACGCTAAGAGGTAGCGATCTAAGGCGAGCGGATGCATAGAGAGCTTTTGCGGTTATCATTTTTTGCCTTTTTAAATTTATACGCCGAATTTGCGGCGAACTCAATTTAAAATTTAGCGGAAAAACGCCAAAAATATTATAAATTTAGACTATTCGTAGAGTAAATTTTATTTAAATTCGCCTTTTTAATATAAATAGCGGTAAAATAGAGCCAAAAATTTTAGGAATTGTGATGAAAAAAGTTCTTACCGTTCAAGATATATCCTGCGTGGGCAAGGTTTCGCTGACCGTTGCATTGCCGATACTAAGCGCGATGGGGATGAGCACGAGTGTGATCCCTACGGCGGTTTTATCGATGCATACGGGCTTTTCGGGCTACACCTTTTGCGATTTAAGCTCGCAGATACGCGCGATCATGGCGCACTGGAAAGACCGCGGAGTGGTGTTTGACGGCATCTACACGGGCTTTTTGGGCTCGGCGGCACAGATCGAGATTATGGGCGAGCTATTTGCGAGCTTCGGCGGCGCGGGCAAGACCATTTTGGTCGATCCTTGCATGGGCGATAACGGCGTGTTTTATCCGGGCTTTAATGAGGATTTTGCTCGCATGATGGCGCTTCTGTGCGCTCAAGCCGACGTCATCACGCCTAATATCACCGAGGCCTGCGCGATCACGGGCGTGCCGTACCGAGAGGATGCGGATAGGGATTTCATCATGGATCTACTTGCAAGGCTTCGAGAGCTGGGCGCTAGGCAGGTTATTTTAAAAGGCATCGGCTACATCGCCGATCAGTGCGGGGTTTTCAGCTACGATGCGCGCACGGGCAGGACGAACGAGTATTTTCACGAGCTGCTGCCAGTCAAATTTAACGGCACCGGCGATATTTTCGCAGCCGTAGCTTTCGGCGCGATAATGCGCGGCAAGTCGCTAGAAACGGCGGTTCGAATCGCTGCGGACTTCGTCGTAAGCACGATCAAGGAGACAATGAGCGACGAGGAGCGCAAGGACTACGAAGGGGTCGATTTCGAAGCGATAATTCCCGAGCTGGTGAGGAAAATCTAAGTTCTAGACGGATTTGGAACTCGCCGCGCGGACAGCGGATTTGTGGTAGAGCTTTAAAATTTTACCATAAAAAATTCCTAAATTTTATCTGCTGCGTGAAATTTTAAAATTTCAAAATTTATGTGTCGTGTAGGGCATGGAATTTTATAGGCGACGTGGAATTCTAGAATTCATACATTGCACGGCTTATAATTTTATCTCCTGCATAGAATTTTAAAATTTGTACCGACGTAAAGATGCGAAATTTATCACTAGCGCGGAATTTTAAACACAAGGCTACAGCGAATTTATCTGCTTGCGAGCTTGAGCTGCATTTTGAAATTTTGCACAAAATCTGCTTAAAATTTTATTCCCACAAGCCGTGCATTCATAAAGTATTCTCAAAATTTAGATTAAAATCCGTATTTAAATCCTATATTATTTAAAATTTTAGCGATTATTAGAGAGGATGCTTGAAGAATTAAATAAAGATGGATATAAAATTAACGGCACTAAATTGCAATATCTGATAGCGAAAAATGAGATGATACGGAAAATTTTATGAGATACCAAGCATCAAGACGGTTACACTATAGCGGTTACTATAAGCGGCAGCGATACGGATAAGATAAATACTTACACAGAAAAAGAAGGATTGTAATAGCAAAGACGATTGGAATTTGAATGTGTAAAAAAGCACTTAATTAAATTTTTCGAAGCATTTGGCGAGATTATATGATTTTAAAATTTAAATAAGACGGACGACATAGTCGTGAAATTTAAATATGAGCGTCGGCGCAAAATAGCCGCGGAGTGGATCGGCTAGCTCCGCTAAAAGCGCTATATAAAGGGTAAATTTAAAATTGAAGCTTTGCCGAATTAAATTTACCCGATTTGCCTCGCTATAAAATTTATTCGCCCAGGAAGTATTTCAGATCCGCCTGCGCGTCGCCGCTGATTAGGCGAAGGCCGAAATTTTGCACCAAAAAGCCCAAAATTTCGTCGTTGAAAAACTCAGGCACCGTAGGGCCCACGTTGATATTCTTAACGCCTAGGCTAAACAGCGCAAGCAGGATGATGACCGCCTTTTGCTCCATCCACATCAGCACGATCGAGACCGGCAGATCGTTTACCGCGATACCCGTAGCCTCGCTAAGCGCAAGGGCGATCTTGACCGCGCCGTTGCTGTCGTTGCACTGGCCAAGGTCGATATAGCGCGGAAGCTCGGTGCCGGGCACGTTTCCGAAATCCACGTCGTTGAAGCGGAATTTGCCGCAGCTGGAGGTCAAAATCACGCAGTCCTTCGGCAGGCTAAGCGCTAGCTCGCGGTAATACTCGCGTCCCTTACCCGGCGCGTCGCAGCCTGCGATGACGAAAAAGCGGCGGATTTTGCCCGAGCTGATCGCGTCTAGAATTTGCGGCGCAAGGCTTAAAATGGTCTTGTAGTGTCCGCCCGTCACCAAGCTCTCGTCGCTGTCCATGCTCACGTCGCCGCATGCAAGCGCGCACTCGATGAGCGGCGTAAAATCGTCGTTTTGGATATGCTTGATCCCGTCGGTACCCGCGATAGAGTAGCCAAACAGCCTGTCTGCGTAGCTACAGGATGAGCGAAGCGGCACGATGCAGTTCGTGGTCATCAAAATCGCGCCTTTAAATTCGTTAAAAAGCTTGGTCTGATCGAACCACGCCTTGCCGATGTTGCCCTTTAGGTGCGGATACTTGCGAAGCTGCGGATAGCCGTGCGCAGGAAGCATCTCGGAGTGGGTGTAGATATTGATGCCCTTGCCCTCGGTCGCTTTTAGCAGCGCCTCAAGAGCATGCAGGTTGTGTCCGCTAACCAAAATCGCCTTGCCTTCGACTTTGTTTTGGCTTACCTTAACCGGGGTCGGTACGCCGAATTTTGCGGTATGCGCCTCGCTTAAGATGTCCATCATCTGCACGCCCGCGCTTCCGACGGCCATTAGCTGCGCGATATGCTCGTCAAAGTTAAAATTTGAGTTCGTCAGCGTGAAATACAGTGTATCCGCCATAACGGTATCGACCGCGCTAGTATCGGCACCGAGCTCACGGGCGTGGTGGCGGTAGGCGCTAAGCCCCTTAAGCCCGAAGATCATCGTATCTTGCAGCCGCGCGAGCGTAGAGCCCTTGCCGCAGGTGCCTTTGCTTTGGCCCTTCGCGCCGCAGCCCTCGGGCGCGCTCATTTGGCACTGATGACAGAACATCTCTAGATTGTCGCTCATAGAAATCCTTTTATGAAAAATTTAGTTAGTAATTTTAAGATTTTATTTAGGAAAAAAAAATGATTATAATCAATAAATGGCTAAATTTTATCAAAGTTGCTTATAAAATGAGAACGATTTGAAATTTAAATCTTTGCGGCATGCGGTGCAAATAGCGCAACGAGCGTGCTGCTGTGAAGCAAACGCCTATAGCCGTATACTATCGCGAAGTAAACGCTTATGACCAAATTGCTGCCGAGCACGCGATTTTGCGACGAGACACTCTCCTCTAGTCGAGCGTTTTAAGTAAAAGCGTATTTAAGCCGACCTAAACGCGACTCTGCATTATATCCTAGCACTTAATCGGAATATACGATATGAGTTTAAATATAAGTAAATTATTATAAAATCTTTAAAATATTTAATTAAATTTTCATTTAAAGGTTATTATAATTAAATAATTTTTTTATAAAAACCAAACCATAAAGAAAGGGATCGTATGAGAAAGCTAAATTTCAAAGGAGCCCATGTGCTGTCTGCAGCAGTTTGCGCCGTGCTATTTACAAATGTCTGTGAAGCACAGTATATAGAACCCGGCAAAGTAGGCGATATAAAAAGCTGGGAGACGGACGAGTATAAAGCATACTGGGGTCTAAGTAGCATGAACGCATCGGTAGCCTACGCCAAAGGTGCCACCGGTAGAGATGTAAAACTGGGCGTAGTCGATTCGGGCATGCTTTTAAGTCATCAAGAATTCGCAGGAGGCAGGGTTACGGGGGCGACCGCGAAGGGCGAGTACTCCAAAGACGGCATGCGTTACCCAGACGCAGAATTCGGCAACGCGCCCTTTAAACAAAAAGGCAGCGACGAAAAAGACAAGATGGACAAGGGCGAATTCAAAAAAGGACAAAAATTTGAAACTAACGGCGATTGGATAGCTGGCATAAACGACTCACATGGTACTCACGTAGGAGGTACGATAGGAGCCAATCGCGACGGGAGCGGCACGCACGGAGTGGCATGGGAGTCGAGATTATACTCCGGAAATACGGGCGGAAACGACGGCATGACCTACGGTCCAAATCAAGACTACGGATACTTCTATGCCGTATATAACGAGCTTGCTAAATTGGGCGTAAGAGCGATAAATAATAGTTGGGGATCAAACAGAAGAGTAAATTCCTCCTATCCGGGCGCGGAAGGTTACAGCGGGATCCCCGGTACGGCGGCTAATCCTACTAAGCCTAATCATCATCTATACCTCAAAGATATAGATACCGCTAAAAAAGCTTATTATCAATTTGTAGCGGGCGGCCAAAAAAGCTTCATAGACGCCGCATACGAAGTCGCTAAAAAATACAGAATAATCCAAGTCTTTACCGCGGGTAATAGAGACGGCATGGAGGAGTCCTACACAAGGGCGATGCTGCCGTATTTTCGCCCCGATGCGGAAAAGCTATGGCTAAACGTAACGGGACAGACCGATAGCAATACTCAAAGATTTAACACCGCGGGGCATTCGAAATGGTGGACCATAGCAGCACCGGGAGTGAAAGTAAAATCCTCTATCGTGGACGTCAAGACGGGCAAAGCAGGATACGCTTCTTGGGGCGGCACGTCGATGGCGGCGCCTCACGTAACGGGAGCTTTGGGCGTCATAATGTCTAGATATAGCTATATGACGAACGAACAAGCAAGAGACGTCTTGCTAACGACGGCGAGACAGACGAAGTATTCGTTCAAAAAGGGCGATACTAGCAGGCTTTCGGGCTGGACGAGCGAGCTCGGAGTGCCCGATAAAAGGTGGGGCTGGGGCATAGTAGATCTCGGCAAGGCGATGTTCGGACCGGGTCAGTTTCTAGGGAAATTCGACGTAAATATGGACGTAGATGACGTCTGGTCCAACGACATCTCGGACAAGGCGATAAAATTTAGAAAGACCGAGGACGATGCGGATGCGGCGGCTTGGGCGGCGCGCAAAGCACAGCTCGATGCTAAGGGCGGAAATTTGACCGCAGAAGAAAGAGCCGAATACAACGTAGAGCTAGCCAGAGAGCAAGCGCGAGCGCATAGAGCGGCGGAAGGCTATAAAGGAACGCTGATAAAAAGAGGCGGCGGCACGCTAACGCTTGCGGGCGATAACACCTACAGCGGCGATACGATCATAAAAGGCGGGCAGATCACGGCGCTAAATCAGTCTTTAAAAAACAGCAAGGTGACCGTAGAAAACGGCGGCGCCTTGAAGATCAAAAAGAGCTTAACCGTCCAAGAGGTCAAAACCGACGTATTCAATAAGCCGAAAGAATTCGTAAATAAAACCAGAACCGCCACCTCAGATACCGTCACGGCGACGATAAAGCAAGGCGGCAGATACGTCGTATCGCACGCGGGCATAGTCGGCATGTCTTCGGCAGGAGCTACGAATTTGAACCTCACGTTTGAAAAAAATTCCATCGTAGATCTAGAAAATCCTCTTTTCGAAGATGCGCAAAAGATATATAAAGACCCCGCAAAATCGAAGAAGTACTGGGTAGAGGGCAGTTTCAAAGGCTACGATCAGACGATCCTAGGAAAATACGCGTTTTTTGATTTAGTAAGAAATTTTAACGACTCCAAGCTGGAGCTTACTTTCAAAAAGGGCAGCAAGGGCATGGTGGATTTCGCAAAGGGCAAAAATCAAAAACTGATCGCCGCCGCGATAGAGGGCTCGAGCAATCAGCCCGCTTTAATGAGCGTTTTTAGAAGCAGACCTGCGGTGCGAACGAGCGATCTATATAGAAATTTCATCTTCGCTACGCCGCAGCAAGCCTCCGACACGCTAAAAACGTTCGCGAACGAGGCAAATTTCGTTGCGCAAAACGCGGCCGTGATCGATAACGTACTGATCCGAAACGCTGTCTTAAGCCGCAAAAGAAATGTTAACGCGCTAAGCATGGATGAAGAGACGGGGATCAACTTCTGGGCGAACACCGCGGGAAACGTCATGAAATTTAGCTCGGATGAGGGAAGCGGAAATTTCAAATCCACCTCCGTGACGCAGCTCGTCGGCCTAGACGGCGCGCTGAGTGAAAACTTAAGACTGGGAGCCGTAGTGGGCGTGGGAAAAACCAAGACCAAAGAAGACGGCAGCAGGGAGTTTGATCACACGAACAGACACGCAGGACTTTACGCGCAGGTAGGCTTAGAGACCGTCAAATTTGATCTAGGCGCTGTATATACGGACATAAAACGCAAAAAGACCGGCAGCTCCACGATAGTGCAACACACCGCTAACAACGGCGCTAAGAGCAATGAAAAGCTCATAAATATGTTTGCTAGCGCGACATACGGCGGCTTTAACGGCGAAAATTTCGAGATAAATCCGTATTTGGGCATCTCTCGCATCTACGCTAGAACGGGCGGCATGAGCGAAAATGTGGGCCCGTTCGTGATGAGCACGGATAAAAAATCTAGAAACATGAATATCCTAACGGCGGGCATCAGTCCGAGCGTGCCGTTTAAAATAGGTGGCATGAGCTCGTCCGCACAGCTCGATCTAGCCTACAATAGATTTTTCGGCGACACGAGACCGGGCGCGGGAGTGAATGTCGCAAACGCAGGATACGTGGATCTAGAGGGCAAAGAGCTTAGAGACTTCGTCACCGCGGGCGTGGGCGTAGAGACTATGATATTTAAAAACACGAGCCTTAGGCTATCGTACACCGGCGCGTTCGGAAACGACGTGAAATCAAATAGCCTAAACGCCAAGATCGAGGCTTCGTTTTAACCCGCTTCGCCCGGCTGCAAAGCGGCGGGCTAGAGTAAAATTTACTTTAGCCCGCGCGGCACTTGAAATTTTAAAATTTAACCGCAGCAAAATACACATAAAATCGCTAAACTGCGATATTTGCGTAGCTAGAGAAAGGCGAAGAGCCTATTTTAATGCAATCTCGACATAAATTATTTCTGCAAGACGAAGCGCCGAGCCCGTCAAGCGCTTTTGCGGACGGAGTGATCAAAAACATAGACAAGATAAATTTAGCCGCATATCCTATCGCACAATGAGTTTTGAAATTTCACGGGGGCGAATTTCACTTTTAAAATGGCAATGTGAGCCAAAGCGGCAAAAATCGCAAAGATAAGGCGCCCGCCGAAACCTTAAAAGCAGGTCCCGTAAAACTAAATTTTATTCTTTGCGAGCACATGCACGACCGACGCAAATAACGACACTTTTTGCAACAATAAAATTCTAAATCTAGGCTTTTGTAGAGGAAAATTTTTAATTTTATTCGTATTAAAATTTAGGCTAGGAAAGCAATTTAACAGATGCTTTCAAACATCGTTGAATATAAAGGGATTTTGAATACAAGTGGCTCCGGATGCTGGATTCAAAAATATATAATTCTTAAACACTCCAAAATACTCTAAAAAGCCCTATAATACGCTATTTAATAGCTTAAGCATATTCTAAGTTACACTAGAATATCATGCATTTTTGCAAATTTTGGGAACAAATAGGGAACAAATTTAGGGGATATTATGGCAGGAAAACTTAAAAATTACAACTCATCGTTCGGAGTCAATAAATATCCAGGAATTTTCTTTAATAATCTAGCCAACGGCGACGTAGTTTTTTATATGAGAGTTACGCTTGAGGGTAAAAAGGCCAACATTAAAATTGGATCAAAATCCGAAGGCGTAAATATAACCTACACATATAACAAAAAGAAAGAATTCGACGCCAAACAAAGAAACGGAGAGCTTCCCGATAGCATATCTAAAAAAATAGCAGCCAAAAACAACAAAATCTCGCCTAAATTTGACGAAATCGCAGACGCCTTTTTTAGTTTTAAACTAGAAAAAGAACCGAGCAACGCCGTCAACATAAAAGAGCAAAGGCGAGATTACGAAATTTACCATAAGGATAAGTTAGGGGGTCTAACTACGACGCAGATAACACCTTAGACGATAAACAAGCATCATAAAGATATCTCTCAAATCATCTCCCCTAAAACCAAACGTAAATTATCGCAATCTCGCATCAATGCCATAATGGGTATAGTTAGGACGATTTTTAATCACGCCATAAAAGTAGGCCTAATTAATCACATTAGCCCATACAAGATAGAACTAAAAAAGCCAAATAACAAGCGGGAGAGATTTTTGGAGCTTGTAGAGATAGAGCTTTTGCGCAAAGAAGTAGCAAGTAAAGAAGACTTTGCGTTAGAGCTATTCGTGGAGCTGGCTTTATGCACAGGAGCTAGGTTGGAGGGAATTTTAAACATCAAGAAAAAGGATTTAGCACTATCCACTAAATCAGTTACTATAAGCGATTTTAAGACAAAGAGCACTTATGCTGGATTTTTAAGCAAAAAAGCGTTAGGAATGATAAATCAAATTTATACCGCCCTGTCTCCGAACGACTCTTTGGTAAATAAACCAAAAGCTACTATTCAAAACGTCTTACAGCCGTTACTTAATAAGCTCTTTAATCAAAATTGATATAAGCGACGCAACCAATAGAGTAGTAATCCATACCCTTAGGCATACGTTCGCTTCGCATCTTACTATAAAAGACACTCCGATACTAACGATAAAAAAGCTAATGAATCACTCCGATATCAATCATACTCTAAGATACGCTAAACTAATGCCGGACAGCGGACGAGAGATGGTGGAATCTTTGTATGAGTAGGTTTATATCAAGTTGTTTATTCAGCAATAAGCATATAAAACAAACTGCATTTTATATCATATATGGTATAATAAGATTTAGTCGTATAAAAGGGTTACGATGTGGAGCGTAGAATTTGCAAACGAAGCCATAAAAGACGAGTTCTTGGAGCTGCCGACCGGACTTAGACAAAGAGGCTATAAAATGTTCGAGCTCTTAGAGGCTAGGGGTAATACCTTGGGAGAGCCGTACACTAAAAGCATAAAAGACGGGCTGTTCGAGATACGCATAAAGTCGGATGAAGGAATAGCTAGAAGCATATATTGTTATGAAATCGGCAAAAGAATAATAATCCTACTAACTTTTGTTAAAAAAACACAAAAGACGCCTAAAAGTATACTAAATTTGGCAGAACAAAGATTAAAGGAGTTTAAAGATGGGAACCGTTAATTTTAGAGAAGTTTTAAAAGAGGAGCTAAAAAATCCGGAATTTAAAGCGCAATATGATGCGCTGGAGGACGAATATAAAGCCATAGAAGCTTTGATAGACGCTAGAAACGAGGCTGGACTAACTCAAAGCGAGGTAGCCAAAAGGATGGGCATAACCCAATCAGCCGTAGCTAGAATAGAAAGTGGAGCCTATAATATCAAGTATAAAACATTCTTTAACTACATAAAAGCTTGCGGCAAAAGAGTGGCGATAGTTTAAGCAAGATTAATTATCTAATAAATGTTCAAACCAATGCAGAAGAAAAAATATTAAGCTTTGTCGGTTCTCAAGACAGGGTTCTTGCGGATACGATAGTTAAGATTTGGAAAAATAAGGCTCTTATAACATGGACATATTTATAACACGATAAAATCGAGATTTTTAATACGACCACAAAAATGAATACGGCTATATTATAGCGATGCTTGTTTTATTAAATAATCTTAAACCCGTACAAAATGCTCTTCTTTTTGATTCTTATTTCTTGCTCAAAAACAATCTCTACTTTAATATTCATTTTAATAAACTATTAATATTTAAGATGCTAAAATCCGCCATTATTACGCAAGGCAAATGTGTCAAGGATGGTCTTTAAGCAGATGAATTTTAAAAAACTCATATATAAAATCCACACTTATATCTCTCTTATATTTTGTATCCCGTTTATCATCGTATGTCTTAGCGGCTCTTTGCTCGTTTATAAAGATGAGATAAATAACATTTTAGCCTCAGCCGCAGTAAATATCTCGCCATCTCACCGCGTCGGGCAAAATTTAAGATTAGGATTTGACGAGCTTAGGCGGATCATAAGCGCTAAATTCCCTGACTACGAGATAGTCGGCTGGAATATCGATAAAAATCCCCAAAAGAGCGATAAAATTTGGCTCATAAAGCATAACGACAAGGAATGGGAATACATCTATCTTGACGCATTTAGCGGTGAGATAAAAAGTGGGCCTACGCCACATGACAGCGGCTTTATGGGCGTGCTGGCCGAGCTACATGAAAATTTACTATTTGAAGAACGCGGTCAGATTTTTGTCGGTATCGTCGGAGTGATCGCCTTTGTCATCGTACTTAGCGGCTTTATCGTTTACCGAAATTTTTGGAAAAGTTTATTTAAGCTGCGTTTTGCCAAGCTGGCCGTTTTTATGAGCGATATACATAAATTTATCGGAGTTTTTTCGACGCCTATAATGCTCATCATCGCTCTTAGTGGGGCTTGGTGGGAGCTTAGGTTTTTATTTTCTAAACCCTTTGATACGAGCGAATTTACGATAAACGCTGAAATTTACAACAAAAATCTATCGCTTGATGAGATCGTGCGAAAAGCTAAAACCGATCTGCCAAATTTCGAGCTTCACTATATATCTTTGCCTTTTTGTAACGCAGCGGACATATCGCTCTTTGGCTACAAAAAGGGGCAAAATTTCTTATACAACGAGCACTCCAGCATGCTCACATACAGCAGGCAAAATGGTAGTTTGCTACAGGTAAAGGATATAGACGATGCAAATTTCGAGGAGCGATTTTTGGCTACGTTTAGAAAAGCTCACTTTGGCTACTACAACCAGATCACGAAATTCATCTGGTTTCTCGTCGGTCTCACGCCGCTTATTTTGAGCGTTTCAGGGATATATCTATGGATAAAAAGATCAAATTTTAAAAGGAGAAAAAATGAAAGGTAAAATTCTACTTTCAAGCATGGTGGCTCTAAATTTGTTGCCGATAGCGCAAATTTTAGCGAGTGAAACAAAGAATTTAGAAACGGTCGAGATCACGAGCGAGGATTTGGCTATAAGGTCGGCAAGAATTTTGACATCCAGCTAAATATCGATAATGTGTTCAATAAAAAATATTACGAAGGCATCGGAAACAACAAAATGGTTTATGGCGATCCGCGGATATTTAACCTAAGCTTTACGTATAGCTTCTAAATTTAGCCATAAAGGAGGATAGATGAAGGGTGAAATTTTACTTTCGGCGGCGGCTTTAAATTTGCTGTTTGCGGTGGAAATTTTAGCCAAAGAGGCGGCGCTGGGGACTATCGATGTGGTGGGCAAGATGCGTCATGATGAGAGGGATTATAGCGCAAAGGAGCTGGTAAAGGGCACGACGAGGCTAAATTTAACGGCTCGGCAAACGCCACAATCAGTAGATGTCATAACCGAGGCTAAACTAAAAGATATGAATATCAAAGACTACCAAACGCTGCTAGCCAACATCCCGGGCGTAACGCTAAATCGTATGGACGAGACCATACGACCGATGTCAAGGGGCTTTTTTATAGATTATTATCTCATCGACTCGATGCCTAGCCTTGGTGGCTTTGGGCTGGAGGCTACCGATATGAGCATGATAGCGTATGATCGCGTCGAGGTCGTGCGCGGTGCGAACGGACTACTTGCAGGTGCTGGCAATCCTGCAGCAAGCCTAAATTTCATCCGTAAAAGAGCGGACTCGAAGAAGCTGACCGGTAGCCTTGGCGTAGAAGCCGGCTCGTATGATAAATACGGCGTATATGGCGACGTGCAAACTCCGATCACTGCTGATGGCGACGTGAGAGCTAGGCTAGCCTTCATAAAAGAAAAGGCGGGCTCGTATATGGACTTTCACAAGCGTGAAAATTTATCTCTTTATGGCGTTGTCGATAGCGATATAGGCGATAGCTCATGGCTTAGCCTAGGGGCTTCGTATCAAGATCTCAAGCGTCGAGGCATCAGATATGGCGGCATGCCCGCTTTTTACACGGATGATAGCTTGGTAAAATTTTCCAGAAAGAGGATATTCTCTCAGCCTTGGACGAAGTGGGATATAAAAACGCTCGATCTTTACGCTGATTTTAGGCATTATATAGGCGAAGACGCAAGCGTGAATCTCTCCTACTCCTATAAAAAGGTAAAAAGCGACATAAAGATGCTCTACTACGGCGGCAAGGTAAATCCAGATATGACGGGAGATAGCAACGATGTGCTGATCTGGGGGTCAAAAAACGACTCAGATATACATAACCTCGACGCTTACGCAAATTTGCCTTACGAGCTATTTGGCTTGGGGCATGAGTTTGTGATAGGTGCTATGTATAACAACTTTAATGAGGGCTCGTATAGGCTTACAAATTTTGATGATTACAAGGCGACCCCGGCAGGCATGGCGTATCTAGCGGATATGAAGGTGGATTTTGACAATCTGCATATTGACGACGTGGATATGCCCTATGTCGATCAGAAAAATCCGTCCAAAACCAAGCAAAGGGCGGTATATTTTGCCAATAAGCTCTCTTTGAGCGATGAGCTGAAATTTTTAGTCGGCACCAGGGTGAGCTACTATAAACGCAACCAAACCGTAGGCAATGTCGATCAAAAATTTACCCATCAAATCACCCCGTATGTAGGACTGACCTATGACGTGGGGCAAAATCACACGCTTTACGCGAGCTACACGAGTATATTCAAGCCTCAAGACGTCAAAGACATAAACGGCAAATATCTCGATCCGATCGAAGGCAAGGACTATGAGCTGGGCATAAAGGGCGAATACTTTGACGGAGCGCTGCAGGCGTCTTTTGGTGTTTTTAAAATCATCCAAGATAATGTCGGCGAAGCGACCGGAGAGCAGATAGGCTCGACCGGCGAGGACGCATACAAGGCAGCAAAGGGCGTGACTAGCAAGGGTTTTGAGCTCGATCTAAACGGCAAAGTGACTGACTATCTTACCTTAAGCTTTGGCCTAGCACACTTTCAAGCAAAGGATGCCGGCGGGAAGAAATTTAACACAAACGCCGCAAGGACTAGTGCCGATCTCTTTGCCAAGTATGAATTTAGAGACTTTAGAGTGGGCGCCGGACTGGGATATAAGGGCAAGACCTACATCTATAACGCCGATAACGATGTGACGATCACGCAAAAGCCGTATGCGCTGGTAGATTTGATGTTTGGCTACAAGATCGGCGAGAATTTCGACATCCAGCTAAATATCGATAATGTCTTTGACAAGCAATACTACGAGGGTATCGGTAGCGACGAGATGATCTACGGCGATGCTAGGACGTTTAACCTAAGCTTTACGTATAATTTTTAAATTTAGCCTTTACCTTGCCGCTTAAATTTGCGGCGAGGTAAATTTAAAATTTAGCCTTCGCGCTCTTTGTCTAAAATCTCTTGCATCTTAGCTCGCGTGTTTTCGAGCCAGTCTTTGTCGCTAGTATCGACTAGGTTTAGGCAAAATACCTTTATCTCGCCGTTTTTGAAGCTGAAATTTTTCACATCTATTATGTCAGAGCCCACAAGGATCAAGAGTGGATATACCAATACCAAGAACCGCTGCGGTTTGCTTTCTGTCTAAAACTACCTTTCCTTTATATTGGCTAGATATGTGCTCAAGAAGCGTTTTGTACTCTACGTCGTTATATAGTTCATTAAGCATATTATTTTTCTCCTTCTGCTTAGTTCTTACATAACTAATTACAGCAACTTTTCATTTACTTTTAGTATTTTGAATGGTTTTTGGGTAGTTTTTGAAAAATTTTTAATACTCTATGGTTCTTTAGAGTATTTTAGAGTAGTCGAGAGTAAAAAATTATTTTCGTATTTTTAAAAATAAAAATAAGGTATCTTAGATTAACTTAGAAAGCTTGGTAAGAAATTGGAATATTAAAAAATTTCGGGAACAAATAGGGAACAAATTTTATAAAACTAAGAAAACTTAAAGCTCTTAAAATATCGGTAAAATCGGAGTTCTAAAGGGATTTTTTAGTATAGATGGCTCCGGATGCTGGATTCGAACCAGCGACCAAGCGGTTAACAGCCGCCTACTCTACCGCTGAGCTAATCCGGAACGCGTAGAATGGATGGTGCGGATGAAAGGACTTGAACCTTCATGCCGTGAGGCGCCAGATCCTAAGTCTGGTGTGTCTGCCAATTTCACCACATCCGCAAAAAAGAAAGCGCATATTAGCTAAAAAGCTCTTAATATGAGCTTAATATGGTACGCCCAAGAGGATTCGAACCTCTGGCCTACGGCTTAGAAGGCCGTTGCTCTATCCAACTGAGCTATGAGCGCAAAATATCAAATCAGTGGTACGCTCGAAAGGAGTCGAACCTTCAACCTACAGATCCGAAGTCTGTTGCTCTATCCAATTGAGCTACGAGCGCATAAAGTGGGGTGAGTTGTGGGAATCGAACCCACGACCCTCAGGACCACAATCTGATGCTCTAACCTACTGAGCTAAACTCACCACAATGGTCGGAGCGAAAGGATTCGAACCTTCGACCCTCTGGTCCCAAACCAGATGCGCTACCAGCCTGCGCTACGCTCCGAAGATTTTCGTGGATTGAATGAAAAGCGTATTATATATATTTTTTCTTAAATTCCGCTTTTTACGGCTCTAAATTTAATGAAATTTAACGAATCTCATCTGTTTTTCTAAATTTTTCAATAAAATTCGCATCAGCGCCAGCCCCTTCGTGCGGTGCGAAATTCCAAATTTCACCTCAGCGGGTAGCTCCCCGATCGTGCGGTCAAATCCGCGCGGAATAAACATAAAATCGTATCCGAAGCCGTTTTGCCCTCGCTGCTGCGTTATCGCCGTGCCGTGCATAAAGCCGTGCGTGCAAAACTCGCCCAGAGCGCATTTTAGCGCGATCGCCGCCGTGTAATGCGCAGGGCTCTCCTCTAGCCCCAGCGCGCGTAGGCTAGCGGCTAATTTCTCGCGATTGCTCGCATCCGTTGCACCCTCTCCACTAAAGCGTGCCGAAAATATCCCCGGAGCTCCGCCTAGCGCGTCCACGCAGATACCGCTATCATCGCTTAGCACGAAAAATTCGCTCTGTAAATTTTTACTTTTTAGCGCCTCATGCACTGCGCGAACTTTAATAAGCGCGTTTTGTTTGAAGCTCGCGCCGCACTCGTCGATCTCAAAAGGATCCAGCACCTCGCCAAGCGCGCACACGTCGTATCCCGTGAAAAATTCTTTTATCTCTTTTACTTTATTTTTATTACTCGTCGCAAGTAAAATTTTCATCCTCGCTCCTTAAATTTAAGCCGCCATTTTACCCAAAATCAAAGAATTCGTTACGATTTTTGGCTATAATCGGCGCAAATTTCATATTATTTGAGGTCTAAGATTATGCTAAAAAGCGTCCTTCCGCTTAGTTTTATCATCGCTACGAGGTTTTTTGGATTATTTATTTTGCTGCCCGTGCTTAGCCTGTATGCATTGAGCTTGCACGGCGCAAACGAAAGTCTAGTGGGGCTACTTTTTGGAATTTATGCGATTATGCAAGTGATTTTGCAAACGCCATTTGGAGTGTTAAGCGATAAGATCGGACGTAAAAAAACCCTTGCGATAGGGCTGGCGCTTTTCATCGTGGGTGCTTGCGTTTGCGCGGTGAGCGAGAGCATTTATACGATGATTTTTGGGCGCTTTTTGCAAGGCTGCGGTGCTGTAGGAGCCGTAGCTACCGCACTAATTAGCGATTTTACGCGAGAGGAAGAGCGCGGCAAGGCGATGGCGGTAATGGGCGCGATGATAGGCGTGAGCTTTGGCGTAGCAATGATTTTAAGTCCGCTTTTAAGCGCCAAATTTGGACTTGCCAGCCTATTTCATCTAAGTTCGGCGCTTACGCTTTTATGTTTGGTACTGCTTTTTTTCGTAGTACCTACCGAACCGCATATCCACTCTCTGCGCCAAAAGGTCCCGCTCGGCTCACTTTTGAGCGATAAAAATTTAATGCTTATGAATTTAACGAATTTTTTTCAAAAGGCTTTCATGACGGCAGCGTTTTTTCTAATTCCAATTTTGCTCGTGCAAAAATTCGGACTTTCCAAAAGTGATTTGACCAAAATTTATGCTCTAGGCGCGATATTCGGCTTTACTGCGATGGGTGCGAGCGGCGCTTTAGGCGAAAAGCGCGCACTAGCTAAGCAAATTCTACTTATCGGCATTTGCTTTTTCATCGCTTCGTATTTGATTTTTGCGTTTGCTAGCGGGGCGAGCGCTTTCGTGGTGGGCGTGATGCTCTTTTTCGTGGGATTTAACGCGCATGAGCCCATTATGCAAAGCCTTGCGTCCAAATTTGCTAAAGTCGCTCAAAAAGGCGCCGCACTTGGGATTTTTAATTCGTTCGGATTTTTTGGCAGTTTTTTGGGCGGGCTATGTGGCGGTGCACTTTTTGGCAAAATCGGCATCGAAGCGCTAGGCATTGGTGTCGCGGTTTTGGGTGTGATCTGGCTTGTGCTACTTTCTAGGCTGAGCGATCCAAAACTTTTTAAGAATTTATACTTTCCTAAAGGCGGCGATTTTTCCGGACTACAGGGCGTAAAGGGCATTATTGAAATTTACGAGACCGATGGCGAACTCGTTGTGAAATTTAACTCGAAATTGATAAATGAAGATCAAATTTATAAAATCGTAGGAGGCAAATGATGGAATTTGAAAAATTTGAAAGCGCGATGGAGCGCTTCGCAAACACGGTGCAAAAGTCCTCGCGCATCGAAAAAGTCGCGATCACGCAGGCGCTGGGGCGTATTTTAGCAAGCGACGTCGCGGCGCCTTTTAGCACTCCGCGTCGCCCGACCGCCGCGATGGACGGCTACGCGCTAAAGGGCGCGGATCTAAGCGAGGGAGCGAAATTTAAGATCGTCGGCACGACGCCTGCAGGCAAGATGCCTAGCGCCGCGGCAAAGGCGGGCGAGTGCGTCAAAACCTTCACCGGTGGGCTCATGTGCGAGGGTAGCGACACGCTTCTGCCGATTGAAAACGTGCAGGTGCAAGGCGGCGAAATTATCGTCGCAAAGCCTGTCGCGGCGGGCTTTGCCGTGCGCGCGGCGGGCGAAAGCTACCGCAAGGGCGAGCTTTTGCTTCGTAGCGGCACGAAGCTCGGCTTTTCGCAGATCGCGCTGCTAGCCGAGCTAGGGCTATTTCACATAAGCGTATTCGTCCGCCCAAAAGTAGCGATCCTAGCCACCGGCAGCGAGATCAAGGATCTAGGCGAGAGGCTCGAAAACGACGCTCAAATTTATAGCTCTAACCACATCGCGCTTGCAAATTTAGTAACGCAGCTAGGCTGCGAAGCGATGATAATGCCTCTAGTACGCGATGACGAAAAAGAGCTAGAAGGCGCGATCCTATCGGCTTTACAGAGCGCCGACGTACTTCTAACTAGCGGCGGAGTGAGCGTCGGAGACTACGACTTCGTGCAAAGCACCCTGCAATCAAAATTTGAGCTCATCGTAAAGGGTGCGGCGATCAAACCGGGCCGCCACGTGCGCGTAGCTAAAACCGGCGAAAAATATATCTTCGCATTCCCCGGCTTCCCGCTCTCGGCGCTTATTACGTGCATTTTGTTTCTGCGCGTATATTTGCAAAGATCCTTCGGTGTGCACGAAAATACAGAATTTAGTGCGATCTTAGATCACGACTACGTAAAAAAAACGCCGTGGCTGGAGTTTATGCCTGCGCTCTTGCAAAACAGAGAGGGGCGACTTTTTGTTAGCCTACAAAGCAAAAAGCAGGGTTCCAGCGCGATTTTGAACAATTTAGACGACGATAGCGTCCTGCTAGTCGCGCCGCTAGAGGTCAAAGAGCTCAAAAAAGGCGAGCTCGTGCGCGTGATCTCGGTACCTAAAATTTAGGGCGCAGAGGTTCGGAGACAGTTGCGAGGGCAGACGGAATTTAACTGCCGCGAGGGTTAAAATTTTGCCGCTGCGAGGCGTTAAATTTGGCTGCGAAGTTCGGCTTCGAGGTTTAAAAAGTTGGAATTTAAACCCAAATCGCACGCCACGGTAGGCTCATTAGAATTTTTACCGCGTGCCGTATCAGAGCAAGCAAGTGCGCCGAAATCTTTACCGCCGCACAATTTCAGCTCCAAGCTACTTCGCGGGCGAAATTGCGAAATTTACGAGAGATAAAGCGAAAATGAAAGATAAATTTTATGGCGCTCCGGCGGGCGTTTTGGTGAATACAAAGCGGGTGCAAAATGAGCCAAACTCACCCTTTTAAGCCGATTTTCGATCAAAATTCTAAAATTTTAATCCTCGGCTCTTTTCCCTCCGTCGTTTCTCGTAAATTTGGCTTTTACTACGCAAATCCGCAAAATCGCTTCTGGCGGGTGCTGGCGCGAATTTTAAACGCGCCGCCGCCTGCAAGCATGGACGAAAAGATAAAATTCCTACTCGCCCGCGGCATCGCCGTCTACGACGCGGCGATCTGCTGCGAGATAAAGGGCTCGAGCGACGCCAAAATGACCGCCGTCGTGCCTGCAAATTTAGAACCGATCTTTAGCGGCGCACGCATCGTGCAGGTATTCGCAAACGGCGGCAAGGCGCATGAAATCTGTGAAAAATACCTAAAAACTCAAATTTTAAACGCAACCGGCAGAGAGCCGATCAAGCTGCCATCCACGAGCCCTGCAAATGCAAATTTTAGCTTTGAAAGGCTCGTACGCGAGTGGACGATCGTCGCGGATGTGTTAAATCGCGCCGAAATTTAGCGCTCGGCTCCGTTAAACAGCGTGCGAGGCTTACGGGTACGGCTTGCACTCCGCCCGCATCATAAACTAAATCCACAGCCCAAATTCCGTGAGGATTTATCTAAAATTTAGCTTTAAATTTTAAAATTCTTTAAATTTAACCGAGCCAAAAGGAAGCAAAATATGAAAACCTACAAAGCCGCGCAAAATTCGCTCAATTTAGGCTTAGATTTAATACGAAATTTTAGCTTTTCAAGCACATTAAAGTTCCTACTTCTATTTTTAGCGCTAGGCGCGCAAGCTCTGGAGCCAAAAATCGTAATGCAGCCCGAGCCGGTCCTAAAAAACGGTCTGTATTTCGTAGCGGATAAGCCCTACAGCGGGACGCTCAAGGTGCTGCATTATAGCGTCGAGGATCTCTACGACGTAAATTTTATGGGCGTCGTCTACCCTAGAGCAAAGCCGCTGCCGCCCACGCTAATTCGCGAGATCGACGTAAAGGACGGCACAGCGGTGCTTCAGCGCGATTACTTTGACGGCAGAGATAAGCCCTCAAACGAATATCCGATAAAAAACGGCCTGTACGACGGCGTCGCTAAGAGCTACTACGCGGACGGCGGCGAGCTGAGATCGCAGAGCGAATACAAAGCCGGCAAGCGCGAGGGTTTTTACAAGCTGTATTATCAGGGAAGCGGCAAGCTAAAGCAACGGGGCGCGTATAAAGCGGACAGGCGCGAGGGCGTTTTCACCGACTACTACGAAAGCGGCGAAGTAAGCGCGCGCCATCCGTATAAGGGCGGGCTGCGAAACGGCAAGGACGTGGATTATTACAAAAGCGGCAAAGTGCGTGGCATGCGAACATACAAAGCGGGCAAGCGCCAAGGCACGGAAAAATGGTATTACGAAAGCGGCGCGCTAAAGCAGACCGGCACATACAAGGATGACCGCAAACAGGGCGTTTGGAAGTTGTTTTACGAGGACGGCAAGATGCGCGTAGTCGAAAATTTCAAAGACGGCGAGCGCGACGGCGCCGTGCGCGAATACTACAGGGGCGGCGCGCTGCAGGGCGAATACGAGTTTGAGCGCGGCAGGCAAACGGGCGCGAGTAAGCAATATTACGCAAGCGGTGCGCTTGCAGCGAAGGTGATGTTCAAAGACGGACGCAAACACGGACTATACGAAACATATCACGAAAACGGCGCACTCAAGGCTAGAGTGATGTTCGAAGACGACCTAGAGACGGGGGTAGCGAAGCACTACTACGCAGACGGCAAGCTCGAAGCCGAGGGCGAGTTTGAGCGCGGCAGGCTCGTGCGCGCCAAAAAATACGACGAAGGCGGCAAGCTAATTAGCGACAAATCCGATAAAAACGGCCTAGCGAGGGAGTAAAGCGGGCTAAATTTTAAAATTTTAAGCGGGTTTGGGGCTTTGAGTAGGCTTAGAATTTTAAATAAGCTAGAAAATTTTAAGCAGACGCGACTTTGAGTTTTCGGCGGCTGCAGCTTTGCATTTTCAGTACTGGCTTTTTGCTTTAAGCAAGCACGCCTTTGCGTTTTGATTGAGCGTGGGTTTACGTCTTAAATAAATTTAACTTTACCTTTCGAGCGAGTGCGGTTTTTGTATTTTTGGGGTACGGCTTTGAATTTTATTGAGTATGACTTTGGATTTTGAGCAAACATGGTTCGCACTTTTAGTATAGCTTGCATGCCGTGCGACAAGTGCTGCCTTAGCGGACTAATTTTGTGTTCGTGAAGCGATGTGCTGTGTTTAAACGAGTAAATTCTACGCTGAGCGGCTTTATGCGGCGCGCGAATACGGCTGGCGCTTTAATTGACGAGGTCTCGTGCAGCGCAGCTCGTCGCGTGATTTGAGCTAATGTGGCTTAAAATTCCACGCTGTATTTTAGCGCGCAGGTATCCCTCGACGCGGCATAGCTTGGCTTCGATACGACTTGTCTTTTCCGCGTAACGAGCAACTTTGGCGCGGCACAAATTTTAAAATTTAAAGCAGAATTTCAAGCTGAAACGGCGCTAAAATTTTAACCGCCGAAAGGATAAATTCGACGATCGATTTTCGTTAAATTTAGCCCGCGGTTCGCAAACCGTGCTATTCAGGCGTAAATTTCAAACCCGCCGCACCCTGCCTTTGACGCAGTAATTTCACCTAAACGGACAGAGAAATTTTAAAATTCTTATTACCCCGGCTTAATCTCGACTTCAAAACGCAGTATCTGCCGCTCGCGCCCGCTTGCCAGTCGCGCACAGTGCATGCCGTTTCACTCGCCGCGTCACACGGGAACCAATCGCTGCCAAAAGCTCTCAATGCGCGCCGTTTTACGCCGCATATATCTACCCGCCGCGCAAATGGTTAAAATTAAATTCCATCGCCGCGTTCGCTCTGTGCTGCGCCGCAGTCCCCTTCGCTGAGCTGAGAACTACTTTAAATTTTATAAATTCAGTCGCAAATCTGCGCTCCAAATGTAAAATTTCAATCAATCAAAGATCGCGTAAAGTATCCCTGGCGCGAGAAAGCCAAAAAATAATCTTTGTTTTAGCTTAAAATATCGATGTTCGTAGTAAAATTCGCTAAATTTTACCGCGAAAGGAGCTAAAATGACTGCGGGCATTATTATCGGCACGGTAGTGCTGTTTATAGTGGGTTGGGCGATAGTGCGGGGTAAGTACGCGCCGCTCGTGCTTTTTCTTTCGGGCGTTTTTATGTTGATCTGCTCGGTCGCGCTGGGCACGGGGAATTTTATGCCCAAACAGGCCGTAGCAACGGGTAACGCCTACCTAAATATCATCGAATTTATCCGATATATGTTCTCAAATAGATTTGCAAGCTTAGGCCTTATTATCATGTTTATGGTGGGCTTTGCGAGCTATATGACGCATATCGGCGCGAACCACGCTTTCGTCTCTATCGCTACGAAGCGCTTTGCTAGGATCAAAAACCCATACGTCATGGTGTTCGTCGCCTTTGCGGTAGCTAAGCTCATCAGCATGGTTATCACTAGCGCGGTGGGGCTTGGCGTGCTATGTCTTGCGCTGCTGGGGCCCGTGCTCATCTCGCTTGGACTAAACAAGCTTACCGTAGGCTCGATCTGCGCGATGTCGGGAGCCGCCTCGATGGTGCTCATCGGCGCATCGACGGCCGCCGCGGCGAAGGCTACGCAGCTTAGTATCCTTGACTATGTTTTCGTCTATAAAATTCCGGCCGCGCTTCCGACCTCGATCGTGATGGGTATCGCGCTCGTTTTTTGGAACAGATATCTGGATAAAAAAGAGGGCTGGGTGTGCAGCGAGCACGTGGGCGAAGTGATGGAATTTGACGGCGCCGTGCAAAATCCCGAGGCCGCCGCTCCTAAAATTTACGCGATACTGCCGTTTTTACCGATGATTTTGGTGGTCGTATTTTCGCAGTACTGCATCGCCTCTATCAAGCTTGACATCTCAGCGATCATCATCCTTTCGATCGTCATCGCAATGCTTTTTGAAACGGTTAGGCATAGGTTCAAATTTGACCCGATTGCCGAAGGGGTCAAGGTGTTTTTCCAAGCGATGGGCAAGAGTCTAAGCGGCGTCGTGATCCTTATCATCGCAGCGGGCGTATTTGCAGAAGGCTTTAAGGCGCTAGGCATGCTCGATAGTATCGTAGGGCTCGCAAATTCGCTTGGCTTTGGCGGATTTGGCATGTCGGTGCTTTTCGTGATCATCACGACGCTAGTTACGATCATCTCTGGCTCAAACGGCGCGAGCTTCTACCCGCTCATCGAGATGGTGCCGCATATCGCAGCCAAACTAAACGTAAGCTCCGTGATGCTCGTGCTGCCGATGCATCAGGCCTCGACTATCGCTCGCCCTCTCTCGCCCGTCGCAGGCGTGGTCGTCGCGATAGCGGGCATGCTAAAGTGCAGTCTGCTCGATATCGTCAAACGCTGCAGCGTGCCGGCGGTCTTGGGCCTGTTTAGCCACCATATTTTCGTATTTTTACTCTCGTTGTGAGGCGTAAAATGGAGCTTCCTAGATGGACGTTTGAGGACGCGTACGGCGACTTTGACGATGCGAGATTTACGGACGCGCTGTTAAATTTGGACGAAATTTTAGGCGAGATAGAGGAGCTACTCGGCTCTAGCGGCGGACTAAATTTACTGATAAACGCTTACGAGTGCGGCTTTGAGGAGGCGAACTCCTTGCTCGCGTTTTGCCGCTGCAAATCAAGCGACGACACCAAAGACGAGCGAGCAGGTGCGACCGAGGCAAAAATCAGGGAGAAATTTTTGCGTCTTGAGCGGATCAAAGAGATCATTTTTGAAAAGATAGATGCGCTAGATCCCTCTGATACCGCGCGCCAAACGCAGGAGTTTGCGCGGATAAAATTTCTTTACGACGAGCACAAAAGTAGCTGGCGGGCAAAATTTGACGCAAAGGAGCGTAAAATTTACGAGGATACGGCGGCTAGCAGTTTCGCTCCGCTTTACGGCGTATTTAGACATCTAAACAACCTCATCGCCGTGCAGGCTACGGATAAAAGCGGCGTAAAAAGCGTCTATAATCTCTCAAAATGCGTGGGCGTTTTAAAGGGTTCGCCCGATGCGGCGCTGCGAAAGAGCGTATTTGACGGGCTGGTGGAGTATTACGATAAGCACGCGAGTTTGTACGCCGACGTTTTAAATTTGCTTCAGGGCTTTAGGCTGGGCGAATTCAGGGCGGCGGGGACGGATATCCTAACGCCTAGCCTGCAGCAAAACAAGATCAGCGAGCAGGCCGTAACGGCGATGTTTGCGGCGCTAGGTCAGAGATCGGACAGGATCAGAGAGTGCGTGAGTCTGCGCGCGAAGTACTTCCCGCAGGGTAAAATTTACGCCTGCGATCTGCTCGCGCCATCTCCTTTTGCTAGCGCAGAGGAGATACCTTACGAGCGGGCGATAGAGACGATCTGTGAGGCTCTGGGCGAGGTTGGCGAGGAGATTCCTAAATTTATCAAAATGATGCTGCAGAGGAGCTGGATCGAGGCGCAGGTGCGCGAAAACAAAGCGGGCGGCGCGTTTTATACAAGGTTTGATAAATTTAAACAACCGCGGGTATTTTCTAGCTACATGGACACGCAGGCGCATATGATCCAGCAGGCGCACGAGCTCGGACACGCGTGGCACTACTGGATCATGCGCGATCTGCCCGCGCTGCACACGCAGTTTCCTATGACGCTAGCCGAGGCTGCTAGCACCTTTAACGAAGCCGTGCTGCGAAACTACTTGCGAAAAAACAGCGCGGATAAAAATTTGCTCTTTGATATCTTGTGGCAGGAGCTAAAATCTGCGGCAAATTTCATGCTACACATCGGCGTGCGGTTTGATTTTGAGATCGCTTTTTTAAAGGCTAAGCAAAAGGGCGCGGTCAGCACGACGCAGATAGAAGAGCTCGTGCAAAAGGCGTGGCGCGGACGCTACGGCGATACGACGCAGGATACGGAGGGCTTTTTGCCGTACTTTAAGCTGCATTTTTACAAGACCGATCAATACATCTACAACTACCCCTACACCGTCGGCTACCTGCTATCGCAGTTTTTGCTGGGCGAGTTTAGGCGCGCGGGCGATAAATTTATCGGCACGTACAAGGCGTTTTTGCGCGAGTGCGGAGTGATGAGCGTCGAAGCTTTGCTGCAAAAGCACTTCGGCAAGGACGCGCGAACACTGGAGTTTTGGCTTGAGTGCGTCGATAATGCGCTAATTTACGCAGACAAGTTTAAGCGGCTCGAGGAGCGGATGAAATTTAATAAATCAAAAGACCGAGCGGAGTAAATGGGCGCAAAAATTAGCAAAGAGGGCGGGTGCAAGGCGTGAGAGAGGCGAGCGTGGGGCGGATGAAGCCGGGCGGGCGAAATTTTAAAATTCCTTCTCCGCTGCTAGCGAGCGTATCGCTCGGACCCTTTTGCGCGCCGCCCGGGGCTTCCTGTGCGTCGCTAGAAAATCTACGCGCGCCGTTAAAATTTTGCCCGTGCGCCGTCTGTGCGTCTTGCGACCGCGCGGCCTTAGATCGCGCCAGATCGCTATCTTTGGAATTTTGCTCGAAATTTATCGCTAAATTTAAAATCATATCGCTAAAGCTCACCTCATCGCCACGCGAGATAGGGATCTGCGCCGTTTTTTGCGGCGCAAATTTCAAATCATACATCCGCCGTGCTCGCGACGCCATGTCGCTTGAGGATGCGAGTAAATTTAAGCGCTTGCGACATTCAAAGCGCGCGCAACGCAATAAAGAGCCGATGCGAAAGGCGCGGGCGGCGCGGCGATACGACGCAACGCAGGCAGCGGATCGGTTATCTCGGCTACCGAGGCAGAGAGCGGGCCGCCTATCGCGGTCTTAAAATTTCACGGGCCGCTTATTTGCAACTTTGAAATTTTGCGTGGTGTTCACTCATAGCGTTACAATTTCGATGCGCGCGCGACAACGTTAAAATTTTAGCCGGCATGGCTGCTAAGCGAAATTTCATGTAAGCGTCCGTGCGACGCTGTATTTGCAAAGTAAAACGCATACGATAAAATTTTAGCGTGTTTGAAAAGACGGAGCTGTCAGGCGGCGGGCAGAATGAAATTTAGCGCGCAAGAACGACAAACGGGACTCTAAGTGAGACGAGCTTCAAATTAAATCGTAAAATTTCAATCCGCAGACGCCAAATGAGCTCAAGATCAAAATCCACATAAATTTATACGGCGAGACAGCAAGCCTAAGGTCTTGCGGCGCCACGGGCGGTGCAGTATTCGCGAGGCAAAATATAGACGCCAAGAAGCGGAAGGCGCTTGAAATTTAGCGCGCGGCGGTCATAGAGAGCCAATAATTTGCAGTGCTCGAAGCTGTGTAACAAAAGCTCAAATCTATCCGCAGCAGCCGCAATCGCAGCGCGAGGAGGCAGCGGGGTGAAGCTCGCTGATGTAGAGCTTTACGGAGTCAAGTCCTTGCTTTTTCGCCTGGAAGTAGGCGTCGCTTGCAAAGCCAAAGTCCGCAAAGCGCAAGAAATTCTCCACGTAGAACTTGCGCGCATTTTGATGATCGACAGAATAGGCGTGCTCCCAAAGATCGCAGGCTAAAAGCGGAATTTTACCACGCACGATCGGCGTGTCCGCATTTTGCGTCGTGATGATTTCTAAATTCGCCGCGCGCTCGTCGCACGCAAGCCAGCACCAGCCGCTACCGAAAAGCTCCAGTGCGCGCTTTAAAAACTCGCTTTTCAAATTTTCTATCCCGCCGAAAGCCTGCGCTAAAGCGTCCGCCAACTCGCCTCTAGGCTCGCTGGGCTGCGCGATACAATCGAAGTAAAAATCGTGGTTGTAAATTTCAGAGGCATTGTTAAAAATACGGCTAAAACCTAGGCAAATTTGATAAAGCTTTGAAATTTGCGAAAACTCGCACTCCTCTCCGCGAGCCTCCCTGAAAGACTGCGTGATAATCGTAAAAAGATCTGCGTTTTGTATCGGCGTGTCCGCTATATCTCGATTTAAGGCAGAGACGTAGTCCTCGCAAAGCCCGCCGTGATGAAATTTTAAACTCTGCAAGCTCGCGATTTTATTCGTGCGCGGATCAAAAGGCAGCGCCCTGGATCTAAACACTAATAATCCTCGCTGTCCAAATCGCTATAATCGTTAAAACCGTCGTCGTCTTCGTAGCTGTAATCATCCTCGTCGTAGTTGTAGTTGTAACTCTCGTCGCCTCCGATTAGATCATCGTCCTCATATTCGTCCTCATCGAACTCTTCGTCTTCGAAGTCATCGAAATCAGCCATTTTGCTCTCCTTTGTCGTTGGAATTTACTTTTGATTTTACGCATTCGCTTGCTATTTCCGGGATATTTTCGATATAAACGCTCTGCGATGGGAAGGCAAACGATAGTCCGTTTTGCTCCACGATCTCCATTATTTTAAATAAAACATCCTCTTTGGTTTGGATAAAATTTGCCCATATTACGGTTTTTGTGAAGCAGTAAACTAAAATATTAATGGACGAATCGCCAAAGCTATCTAGCGCCACGAACATAGTGCTTTTATAGCCCGCTAAATCGTCGATAGAAACCATGTTTTGCCTATAGCGCATACGAAAATCTTTAGAATTTAGCGCCGTATCTGCAGATTGAGCGATGCCCGGGTGAGATTTTAGCATCTCTTTGATATCGTTTACGCACTTTCGCAGTTGAGCCGTGCTCGCACCGTATTCGACACCTACGGTAAGCTTTAAATTCCGCCCTACCTTCCTGCGGCTCCAGTTTTTGATATTTTGCGCCATTATGTTGGAATTCGGCACAAAAACAAGAGCGTTGTCAAAGGTTCTTATCGTCGTCTTTCTAAAGCCCGTTTCTACGACGTTTCCTTCTATGTCGCCTAATACGACCCAATCACCTTGCGAGAACGAGTTATCAAATAATAGCATCACGGATGAGAAGAAATTTGCGATGATGTCCTTGGTCGCAAACGCGATCGCAAGTCCGCCGATTCCAAGAGACGCCATAAGCGCCGAGATGTCAAAGCCTAGACGCTTTAGCACCAAAAGCGCGGCGATGATGATTACGATGACGTATAGAATTTTAACAACCAGATTTATGATATCTTTTCTGACGCCTTTTTTCGTGATGTTTCCAAGCACGACAATGCCGTAACCATCGATGATTTCGATAATGAGCCATGCCCAGAGCACCACGTAAACGATCGAGAATAAATTTGCAAATTTTATCGGCACAGGCGCCGGATAATAAAATATACTAAGACAGATATCGACCGAATAAGCAATCAGCAAAATACCCATCGGACGCTTGATGATGCCTACTACTTGCGTTTTTAGCGTTTCGCTATCCAGCGAAAAGCTTTTATTAAAGAATTTAAATACGAAATAGATGATGTTGGCAAGCAGCCTGCGAAGCGAGTAGAAAAATAGCGTAATCAGCGTGATTAGAATGAGCTTGCCGAAATTTACGTGGCTGAGCTTAAACGGAATTTTATCGTTGATATAATCGATCACCGACTTAAAATTTAAGCTCGTAAAAACCACGCTGCTTGCGAGTAGATCGCTATTTCGCGATAGATACGTAAGCACCTCGTCGTAGGTCTGCTTGTCGTTTTTCAAATCGTTGATTTTAGACTCTAAGGCGTCTATCTGCTCTTGACTGCTTAGATTATTTTTCAAATCATTAAGTTTACTAAAATCCCTAGTCTGGATATTTAGTAGCGTGCTACTTAGCTCGCTTTCAAGCGCGCTTCTGCTTGCGCCGTTTACAAACATATCCTCAATTTTCATAAGTGAGGTATAAAAGATCTCTGCCATTTCCATCTTTTCTAAATCTGCGCTTGCATTTACGTATTCGGGAGAGCTCTGCTTTTTAGCGTATTTTTTTAGCGTAGTTTGGATGTTCTTTTTATTTTGTGCATACGACATTATGCTTTCGATATCCATATCCTGCTGCGTAATCGCGAAAGGTAAGCGATCAAAGAGCTTAGCTTTATTGCGATCGATGGCGTCCAGTTCGTTTTTGCTCGCGTTGGCATCGCCGCCATTAAGCAGGGAGCTGCGCTGCAAATTTAGCTTTTTAATCTCTTTGATTACAGAGATAAGCGTCTCGCCGTTAGGAGTTTTTTTCTGTGAAGTCTCCGTTTTGGCGACCTTTTCTGCGATCATATTTATTACTTCGGTTTTATTGCCATCCTCCGCACCGAGGGATTTGGATAGAATTTTAGCGACTTCCTTTTTGATCTCGGTTTTGTTGTTTTCTAAAGTAAGATTTGCCTCTGGAGTAGAAGAATTCGTCTCTACAAAGCTTCCCTCGCCGGTCGTGTTGAGGTCTGCAAACGCTAAAGCGGCGCTAAAAAGACTAATCGTTAAAAAGCTGATTATAGATTTTTTCATAATCCATTCCCTTATTTAATAGCGTAAAATGCGCGCCTTCGTCGTCGTAGTTGAATAGCTCGCCCGTTTCGATGACGTAGTGCCAGCCGTAAATTTTAATCTCGCCGTTTTTGTAGGCGTCTTTGATGCCAGGAAAGCTAAGTAAATTTTGCATGGAATTTATAATATTTAATCTCTCGGTGATCCACTCGCGCTTGTCGGCGCCGAGATCTTTTAGCTTTTCGACCTCGTCTTTTACGGGCTGCATTAAATTTAGCCAGCGCCTTACGTTTGGAATTTTTTCAAGCTTTTTTGCGCCATAAAACAGCGCCGCGCAACCGCCGCAGTTGCTGTGCCCACAAACGATGATATTTTTGATATTTAGCGAATACAGCGCATATTCGATCGCTGAGGTAGTCGCTAAAAATTCCTCGCTAATTCGGTATGGAGGAACGACGTTTGCGATATTTCGCACGACGAAAAGCTCTCCTGGAAGCGTCGAGGTAATTAGGCTTGGCACCACGCGCGAGTCGGAGCAGCCGATAAAAAGTGTGTGGGGCTTTTGATGATTTGCCAAACTTCCGAAAAGCTCGGCATGCTCGGCAAAATTTTCTTCCATAAATTTAATAGCTCCATTTATTAACTGGCTGGGCATACTTTCTCCTTAAAAAAGTCGGGAATTATATATTACTTTCATAAATAGATAGAATTCTGGGAATTTTTAATTATATATTTACCAAATTTTCGCTAAACTCCCCGCTCATAAATCAAAAGAAGGAGAAAAATATGAGTCTATACGACAGACGAAATTACGCGGACGGCTATGAGCTATCGGACGCATCACTGGAACAAGGACGAATCTCTCAGACTATCAAACAAACCTACGCGCTTCTAACCGCTTCGATGATAGCTGCGGCGGCAGGGGCTTTTGTCGCGATGAGTTTCGGCGTGAGCTTGGCTATTCATCCATTTTTATATCTAGTGCTTTTAATGGGGCTGATCTTCGGTATGCAAGCAGCTGTAAATCGCGGCGCCAACACGATCGCGCTGGTTTTGCTTTTTGCATTTACCTTTATTACCGGTCTTACTCTAGGTAAATTGATTGCTATTTATATCGCAGCGGGTGCCGGAGACGTAGTAACGCATGCGTTCGTGGCTACGGCGATTACTTTCGGTGCTCTTACCGTTTATGCGATGAATACAAAGACAAATTTCGACTCTTGGGGCAAACCGCTATTGGTATCGCTTGTGGCTATTATCGTGCTAAGCCTTTTGAACTACTTCTTTTTCAAAAGCACCGTGCTTGATATAGCAATTTCAGCTTTTTCGGCTTTAATCTTTTCGATGTATATTATCTACGATACTAAAAATATTATAAACGGCACCTACACTTCACCGATAATGGCTGCCGTAGATATGTATCTAAACATCTACAACCTCTTCCTTTCGCTGCTAAGAATTTTCGGCGCAAGCAGAGACTAAATTTTACGCACCGCTTCGTGCGGTGCACTCTTAACTTAAAATTTATAAATCTTTTATTATAATCGCAAATTCAATTTTTTCAAAAGGTTTTATAGTGACTACGTTATTTTTGGTTTTACAAGTCGTCTTCGCCGTGATAATTACGATCTCCGTTCTGCTGCAAAAGAGCTCTTCTATTGGGCTTGGCGCATACAGCGGAAGTAACGAAAGCTTATTTGGTGCGAAGGGTCCAGCGGGATTTTTGGCTAAATTTACCGCCGCGATGGGAATTCTATTTGTGATAAATACACTCGTGCTTGCGTATTTCTATCAGCAAGATGCTAAATCTTCTGTCGTAGATCGCGTAAAGATTGAAGCAAATGCTACTAGATCCGTGCCAAACGCTGTCCCTGGCGTGCCATCCATCCCAGCTTCAGGCGCAAAGCCTAATTTCGCTCCCGCAAGCACCGAGTCAAATCCTGTAAATAGCAGCGAGGTAAATTCAACAGCTCCGAAAATCGAAACACCCGCAGCTAGCGCGCCTACTCGGTCACAAGCATCAAGTGATACCAATACCAGCGCTGCTTCCGCAGATCAAAACACAACCAAATAAACTCTAAATTTTAAAATTTAAAAGCGCAAAATCCGCGCTTTTAAATGCTATTCTTATTTTTTTAACGCTATAATTTCGCAAATTTTATTTAAAGGATTTGAATGCTAGAAGCTATCTATAAAGAGCAAAGAGCAAACGGCGATCGAGCTATCGAGGCTTTGAAAAAGGACTTTATGACGCTACGCACCGGCAAAGTAAGCGTGGCGATCCTAGATCATATTTTCGTGGATTATTACGGCTCGCAAACCCCGCTAAATCAGGTCGCGACCGTCCTTTCGACCGATGCGGTAACGATTTCGATCACGCCGTGGGAAAAGCCGATGCTAAAGGCGATCGAAAGCGCTATCGCAGCGGCAAATATCGGCGTCAATCCGACTAACGACGGCGAGAGCGTGAAGCTATTTTTCCCGCCGATGACGATCGAGCAACGCCAAGAAAACGCAAAAAAGGCCAAAGCGATGGGCGAGAAGGCTAAAATCGGCATTCGTAACGTCCGCAAAGACGCCAACGACGAAATCAAAAAGCTCGAAAAAGACAAAGCGATCTCCGAAGACGACGCCAAAAAGGGCTACGACGAGGTGCAAAAGATCACCGACTCTTACTCAAGTAAAATCGACGACGCAGTCAAGGCCAAAGAAGCCGAGCTTTTGAAGGTTTGAGCTGTGGATATAGAAAAAATCTATCGCGACTGCGGCGCATATCTGCGAGGGCATTTTCTGCTTTCAAGCGGCAACCACTCGGAATTCTATCTGCAAAGCGCCAAAGTACTTGAGGATCCGCAGCTCGCAGGACAGCTTGCGGACGAACTTGCCGCTATCATCGAAAAAGCGGGCGTGGAGTTTGATAGCGTCTGCTCGCCCGCGCTGGGCGGAATTTTAGCGGGCTACGAGCTAGCTCGCGCGGCAAAAAAACGCTTCATATTTACCGAGCGCGTAGATCGCGTAATGAGCCTGCGACGCGGCTTTGAAGTGCATAAGGGCGAGAGATTTATCGTCTGCGAAGACATCGTCACGACGGGCGGCTCGGCTCTTGAGAGCGCAAAGCTCATCGAAAACCTAGGCGGCGAGGTCGCGGGCTTTGCCGCGCTTGCCAATCGCGGATTTTGCAAGGTCGCAAATTTAGCGGGCAGCAGTGCTAAGGCTGGCGCCAAGCTGCCCGCGGATAAGCCGTTTTTTGCGCTAGGCAATTTCGAGTTTGAAATTTACGAGCCCGCGACTTGCCCGCTTTGTGCCGCCGGAAGCAAGGCAATCAAGCCCGGTAGTCGCGGAAACTAGGCGCCGATTTGCTGCTAAGAAACCGCAGCGAGATTAAATTTTATTCTCTCGGCTTTAGCGCGCCGGAATTTTAAAATTTAATCTAAAACGGATCAAAATGGCAAAACAAAAAGCTAAAATTTCACCGATTTTTCTGCGCGTAAAGGCCTTCATCGTCGATCTTTTCATCATCGCGATGCCCCTATTTTACGGCGTTACCTATCTCGTCTTGGGCTCGAAAGAGGCTCTGTGGCGCAACCAAGCCGCGATCGCGCTTATCTGGCTTGCTTACGGCGCGATTTGCGCAGCATTCTACACTCGCAGCGCTCAGACACCTGGCTATAAGCTCGCGGGGCTTTACCTCATCGACGTTCGCAGCGGACGCAAGGTAAGCTTTTTTAGAGCCTTAGCTCGCTTTGCTTGCTTCGTGCTTGCGGGCTTTAGCGTCATTGGGCTTTTGATCTGCTTTTTTCGCAAAGACAGGCTGAACTTACACGACCTGCTAAGCGGGGCCGCGCCAGTCGTGCGAAAGGACGCGCAGTGAGCGGGCAGATTTGCGGCATCGACGAGGCAGGGCGCGGATGTCTTGCGGGACCGCTTTGCGTCGCTGGCTGCGTGCTGCAGCGCGAGATCACAGGACTTGCCGATAGCAAAAAGCTAAGCGAGAAGCGGCGCGAGGAGCTTTACGCTCAGATCATCGAAAGCTCGCGCTACAAAATCGTCGAAATTTCAAGCGCGCAGGTCGATGAGGCGGGCTTAAGTTCGTGCCTAAGATCGGCGCTTGAGCAGATTCTTGCGTATTTTGCGGGTTTTAGCGGACAGATCATTTACGACGGCAACGCAAACTTCGGCGTACGCGGGCTTCAGACGCTCGTAAAGGCCGACGCGCAAATCGCCGAAGTAAGCGCGGCGAGCATCCTCGCCAAAGTCACGCGCGACCGCACGATGTATGAGCTCGCGCGGCGCTACCCGCAATACGGCTTCGCGCAAAACAAAGGCTACGGCTCGCGCGCTCACATCGCGGCGATCGAGCGGTACGGGCTCACGCCTTTTCATCGCGCAAGCTACAAGATCAAATCGCTGCAACCCTCGCTGTTTGATTAATGCCGTAGCAAGCCTGCTTGAACGGTGAGGCAAAGTCCGCCGTTCGGTTGATACTCCGTCGGCAAACGGCGCCGAAACTCATATTTGACAAAGCATACCGATTTCAGCCGATGCGATAATCGCTAGTTTTGGCAGGCGAATACGCTTTTTGCCTAGCTAGCAAGAAATTTAATAGCCCACAGCCTGCGCTCTCGGCTATGGCCTACTCTTGCGCTGCTTGCAGGAATTTTAACTGCGCTTTCATATCTCGTAAGAGCCCGTACAAGGTCGGAATTTTATCTAAAACTGCGAGCTCGGCTCGCTAGCTTATCCGCGCAGCACAGTATGCTGAATAAAATTTAAAATTCCGCGCAGCGTAAATTCAGTCCGCGCGCCGCAATAAAGCTAAAATTTAAATTTAGCCTTGACGACGAGAAGGCATTGCGTTTTAAATTTAAAACCGCGGGTAAAATTTTGAATGAAATTTTGATATAAAAAAGCGGCTAAATTTTAAAATTTTATAAAATTTAGCCGCGAGATGAGGTGCTTACTTTCTTTCGTAGAAAATTACTAAGGCGTCTTCTGCCACCCTTTTACCAGTGAACGAACTTGTTTTAATAATATCATCGGCAACATCTTCGGTCACCATAAATTTATCCGACAAACTTATGCTTTTATCGGCATTCACGATAAAATTTAGCTCAATAACAGCTTTTGATGGATACTCTACTTTTTTGCGTCCAAAAACTGCATCATATTGCTCTACTGTTAGCTGCGAGTAATAGACGGCTCTCTTAAGATATTCTATAATATAATCAACGCTATATTCTTTTTGAAATTCCACTTTTAATTTATCGTCACAATCAACTATCTTGTCTTCATCGTCGAATTCTATTTTGCCTTTAGTTTTAAATGTTTCTTGGAATTTTACCTCATTGAGTTTGCAGTGTTCTTTTGCTAGCTTAAGCAGGCCTTGCTCATCATAGACCTTACTTTTGTAATAAATCATAGCATTATTTAAAGATGTATCCAATGCTCTTTGTTTATAAGATTTAAGGCTCTCGGTTTTATCTTGCACTATCTTTGCTTTCATGCGCTCCATATCCACGTCGCAAACCATCTTGACCATCTTTAATCCGCCGTTTTCCTCTTTGCTCCAGGTGACACTTTTGCAGATTTTCGAGCCCTCGATCGCCGTGCCGATACTCATAGACTTAAAATCGGGCAGAGTGTAGTTTTTCACGAGCTCTACTTCGTCCTCGCCGCATCCCGCTAAAAACAATGCCGCCAGCGCGACACTTAGCACATATTTCATCTTTAACTCCTTGAAGTGAATTTTCTAGAAAATAATGCTACCCCCCCCCCCCCCCCCCCACCCCCCCCCCCCCCCCCCCCCCCCCCCCCCCACCCACCCCCCCCCCCCCCCCCCC